>JAYTXV010000465.1:0-3279 GCA_043742805.1 Caulobacteraceae bacterium
CAGGTAGTGGCCCATGGCTGCGCTCTCGGTCAGGCGGTGGTCGCCGTCGAACAGCACCGGCACCGTGCCCAGGGGGTTGAGGTCGCGATAGCCCGGCACCCGCGATCGCGGCGGGAACGGCATCAACTCCAGGTCATAGTCGAGGCCCAATTCCTCAAGCGCCCAAAGGGCGCGAAACGATCGGGCGTCCGGGCAGTGATAGAGCTTGATCATCGTGTTCCCCTTTTCAGCCTTGTTTTTATGCAGAGTCCACTTGCCCATAGACGCGGAAACGATAGGTCTCCGGCGAACTGAGCGTGACGGTTTGCAAGGATTGATTTCATATTTGGTATAATGTTTTGTGATATTTATCACATTGGGTCGGCCCGGTCGCGACGATCGGTGATCGCGGCGGGAGGGGTGGCATGACAACGCGGCATTTCAGAATGCCATCTACAGGCAACACGACGGGTTTGGCCCGGTGACCCCGGCTGGAAAAGACGATCTTGTCAGCGTCGACGGCCGGGTGATCGAACTCCTGCGGTCCATGCACGCGGTGCAAATGTATGGGGAAATGATGTTCGCGCTGATGCTGGAGAACGGCGGACCGCTGTCTTCATGTCAACGGTGCAAGATCGAAGCCTGTCGCTTGCTTGAGGTCGACATGGCCGAGATGATCTCAAATCATATAACGCTCGAACTTGGGCTAAAGCTTGTGCCGCCTGAACAGCCCGCGCTGACCGCGGCCCAGCATGCGGCGATCCATGAGAAGGATTGGCGGCGGAGGATGACGGCCGTGGGGGTGGTCGCCGCGGGTGTCATCGCTGCGTTTCGCGAACTAAAAACCCTCTATGCCGCCCGGCGCCCGAAGCTCTGCAACACCCTGCTGGCCCACGCCCTGATCATTCGGGATTTCGCTCACCACGAGGTTGAAGGCGACACTGAATTGTCGCTGGGCGGCGTGATGAGCATGCTTCGCGACGAAACCATGGTGGTGCTTTCTCACTTCCCGACCTGAGTTCCCTGGCCGGGGAAGGCTTTCAACTCACGGCGGGGGTCCGACAACCCCGCGATTTTTACGTGCTTTCCCGGCCTTGTCAGCCGCCCGCCCCGTCGCCCTTGATGGCGATCAGTTCGATCTTGAATTGCAGCACGCTGCCTGGAGGGATCGACGGAGCCCCTTGGTCGCCGTAGGCCAGATTGGCTGGCGCATAGAGTTCCCAGACATCTCCCGCATGCATCAGTTGCAGCGCCTCGGTCCAGGCCGCGATAAGGCCGGTGACCCCGAAAACAGCTGGAGAGCCGCGTTCGTAGGTCGAATCGAACACCGTGCCGTCGAGGAGTCTGCCTTCGTAATTGACCTTGACCTCGTCTGTCACCTTGGGAATCGGACCCGTCGCCGGTCCTGACGTGATGACCTTGTACTGCAGGCCCGATGGCGTCACGTGCACGCCGGGGGCGTGAGCGTTCTTGCTTAGGAAGGCCTTTCCCGCGGCCACCACCTCGGGATTCGGGGGGGCTTTTCCGCAGCCGCCGACCGCCAAGGCGCCCGCCAGAACCAGACCTAGGACCGTACGGCGCGTTGCAACCGAAATCATTAAAATCTCCCCAGACCGTTCAAGCTAAAGCCCGGTGATTTTAGGCGGAACCACCTAAATTCTGAGTCGTGCTCTATAATCACCACAGTAGAGCCTGATCACTTTCGATCTGTTCCGTCTAAAGTGATCAGGCTCTAAACCGTTCTGGGCGGATAGCCCTTCTCACGCAGGGCGTCCATGATCTCATGCGTATGCTGGGCGTCGCGGGTTTCGATCATGATGTCGAACTCGGCGCCCTTGGCCGGCACATCCAACGCCAAGCGGTTATGGGCCACCTCGAGGATGTTGCCGCCCAGGCCCCCGATGGTGGCCGAGACTGTGGCCAACAGGCCCGGCCGGTCGTCGCCGATGATGCGCAGCGACACCAGGCGTTGAGCCCGCACAAGTTCACGGGTCAGGACCGAGGCCAGCAGGCGCGGATCGATATTGCCGCCGGTGATGATCAGGCCGCAGACCTTGCCCTGGAACCGCTCGGGATAGGCCAACAGCGCCGCTAGGGCAGCCGCGCCGGCGCCCTCGGTGACGGTCTTCTCGACATTGCAATACAGCGCGACGGCGCGCTCGAAATACGGCTCCTCGAGCAGCAGCACTTCGTCGATCAGCGGGCGGGCCACCGCATAGGTCAGGGCCCCGACAGTTTTGACCGCTATGCCCTCGGCGATGGTCTGGCCGCCGCAGGGCGCGTTCAGCCCCCTCATGCGGGCGGTGAAAGAGGGATACATCGCCGGCTCGACACCGATGATATGGATGTCCGGCTTGATCGACTTGGCGGCGGTGGCGACGCCGCTGATCAGTCCGCCGCCGCCGATCGGCACAGGCATGATCTCGATGTCCGGCGCGTCCTCCAGCATCTCCAGTGCGATGGTGCCCTGGCCGGCCATCACGGTGAGGTTATCGAACGGATGAACGAACACCAGGTCCCGCTCGTTCTGCAGGGCCAGCGCGGTTTCGTAGGCGGCGTCGTAGCCATCGCCGTCAATGACCACTGTCGCCCCGAATTCACGGGTCTGCTGCACCTTCACGTATGGGGTGCCGCGAGGCATGACGATGGTGACGGGAATCCCCAGCCTCTGGCCGTGATAGGCCAGGCCCTGGGCGTGGTTGCCGGCTGAGGCGGCGATCACGCCTCGGCGGCGCTCATCGTCACTGAGCTGAGCCAGAACGTTCAGCGCGCCGCGTTCCTTGTAGGCGGCGGTGAACTGCTGGTTCTCGAATTTCACCCACACCTCGGCTCCGGTGATCTCCGACAGGGTGCGAGATCGCCGGCAAGGCGTGCGCTCCACATGGCCGGCGATCCGGCCGGCGGCCGCCTGTATGTCGTCTAGGGTGAGGGTCATGGCGTGGGGGTCGAAGGGACGGCTCTGAGCTCGGGAGCCGTTGCATAGGGTATTTCCGAAGAGATTTGAAGCGACGGCCCGCGCCGCAGGGCCTCGGTCAGTTTCGCCCGGTCCAAGGTCCCTTCCCAACGCGCCACCACCAGGGTCGCCACGCCATTGCCGATCACATTGGTCAGGGCACGGCACTCGCTCATGAAGCGATCGACACCGAGAATCAGCGCTATAGCCGCCACCGGAATTGTTCCAACCGCGCCCAACGTCAGCGCCAGGGTAATGAAGCCCGCCCCGGTGACGCCGCTGGCGCCCTTGGAGGTCAGCATGGCCACGCCCAGCAGGGTCAGTTCCTGGGTCAGACTCAGATGGGT
>JAYTXV010000466.1:0-2933 GCA_043742805.1 Caulobacteraceae bacterium
GTACCCGGCGCCCTAGGGGCGACACCAAGCTCAGGATGGCGCGTTCAGCGGGACCAAGAAGGCCTCGTCCAGGAGCAGAGTCAGGGTGAATGTGGTGCCTTCACCCTCGGTGCTTTCGCAGACGATGATGCCGTCGTGGCGGGTCACCACTGCATGCACCAGAGCCAGGCCAAGTCCGACGCCGGCCGGTCCACGCGACGCGTTGCGTCCACTGGAAAACTTCCGAAACAGGGTCGCGAGCTTCGATTGGGTCATGCCGCCTGCGGTATCCGCGATCTCACAGGCAACGGCCGGCGCGCCCCTTAGGCTGGTGAACGAAAGGCGGCAGACGACCTTCTGGCCGGCGGTGCTGAACTTAATTGCGTTGTCTAGAAGGTTGACGAGGGCCCTGGTGAGAAGTCCTCTATCAGCCAGAGTTACGTATTCGACATCATCTGGGCCAAGTTCGACCGAAATTGTGACATTGCCGGCGTTCGCCAAAGGCCATACTAAATCGGCCGCATCTTGAAGAACATGTGCGAAGTCTATGGGTTCACGAACATATTGACCCGACTCAGCTTTGGCTAACCGAACGAAGTCATCGGCAAGCGCCAAGGTTCGCATTGCCTGGGCTGAAATGTTTTGGCGCATTTTGTCGGGAATATTGCGAAGCTCAGAATGATCCAGGATCGCGAGGATGGCGGAAAGGGGCGATCGCATGTCGTGGGATAACAGTTGCAGAGCTTCTTCCCGCTGCCGCATCGCAGAGACCAACGGGGTGATATCAGCCAGATGGACGATCCAGCCCGTCGCCTCGTTGGCGGCGCTTCGCGTCGGTGTGAAGCGCACTTCGTAGGAAAGACCCAACGGGTCGTCGCCGGTGAGGGGTGCCGCGGCGGGGGCGGAATGATCGCCCTCGGCGGGCTCAGCGGGCGGCCAAACAGTGCGTGCCTCAATGCCGGGAATTGCGAGTCCCGAGAGGATCGGCTCGATCCGTGCGTTCACCGCGGACGACGCGCCGATCCTTTCGGCGAATATCGCGGCGGCTTGATTTACGGTCAGGATGCGGCCGGCGCGATCGACTACCAGTACTGGATCAGGGAAGTTGGCGAGGATATCAGCGACGAATTGTCGCAAATCGGAAATCCGCTTCCGCGTGTCCTCGACAAGGAGCATCTGCTGCAGCACGACGTCGCCGCCAACGGTCGCCACCGTCCGCCTGGGATCTATTGCCGCCTCCGGCGCCTGGGCGGCAAGCGTTCGAAGTTCATCGGCGAAATATGCGCTTGCGGCGTTCAATCGGCGCCATCCCCAATAGGGAACAATGAGCGCCACGGTCACCACGTAGCTGACCGGAGGTATCCAGAATCCGAACACCATAACGCCGAGGATCGTCGCCGCCAGGGGCGAGCCTACCAGTCCGACCGCCAACCAGAGATTTTGGCGAGGGTCCAGCCGCACAAGCGCGATAAGGAGAATCCACAACAGGCTCATTGAGACCATAAGGTCTCCCAGCCTGCTCGCCTGCAGGATCCGGGTTCCGGTGAGCAGAGCGTTGAGGATGTTGGCGTCGACCTCGACGCTGGGCATGCCGTCAGCCGTTGATCGTGGGGTCGGATAGTTGTCGAGCAGATCGGGGGCGGTTGCTCCGAGAAGCACGAACTTGTTTCGGAAGAACGCGGCCGGAATATCGCCTTCGAGAACTGACAGGGCAGGGACGGTTCGAAAGGAATTCGGCGGTCCAACGAATGGGATCAGCCGCTCGGCGCTACCCACGGCGCGCTTTGAGATGTCTGGGCCACGGCCTTCCAGCCTGGCCATCTGGAGCGCCATCCGGGGGACGCGGTTGCCGAAAGGACCCTCGAAGAGCTCCGTGCGTCGGACGATTCCGTCGACGTCGGCCTGAGAGTCGCCGGCGCCAAACCCGGTGGCCGCGTCCCGTATGACCGGAATGGGCTTTATGATGCTGGCTGTTCGGCCGTGTGACGTCGTCCGCCTGGGTATCCCTAAAAATGTACGGCCCAGCGCCATCGCGTTGCGGACCTGTACGTCGTCGTCGGCGTTCTTTGCGGGAAACAGGAAAAGGAAGTGACACGCCAGGGCCTTAGGATTGCCCGAGGTGATCCCTTTGATCAGCTTGGCAAGTTCTGGGCGTGGCCACGGCCATTCCCCGACGGCCTGGAGGCTTTTGGGGTCGATGGCGACGATCACAATGTCTTGGCGAGGCGTCTGATGTCTCAGCCGTATCGAGAAATCGTAGAGTGCGTTGTCGATCTGTGTCGTGGCGCCCGTGGCAAGAAGGGTTACCAGCAGCGTCGTGGCGACGGCGGCCGTGAGAAACCACTCCAACCAGAGGCGCCGTAGGCGAATGGACGTTGGGGGTGGCGTGGGGTCCGGCTGGTTGATCTGGCCTGTTGCAGGCAATACTGGCTGATGAGCGCGGACCGCGCCCTCGAGGCGCTCTCGGCGGTCATCGGGGAACCCGTCCATCGTCGCTTGCACACAGGCTCCGAGGCTACGGCGACACGCCGCACTGGGTAGCTGAACTTATCGTGTGCCGTGAAGATCTGAAAGCCGTGTCGTCGGCGGGTTCACCGCCGCGACGGGTGCTGTCAGTCCAACGGCAACCTGTCTCCCGTTAGGTGCAACTCGTCCAGGCCCAGCTTGCCCTACGCCATGACTGCCCGCCACTCCGTCAGCGCTGCGGAGCGTCTCTCTTTGTAGTGTTCCCGGCTGATGAGGTGGCGCTCCTGGCTGGAGTGGTTGTGAACTGAGGCGTGGACCGAGGCGAATTTGCTGCGGGCCTACGCCAGGCAGCTTAACAGCCAGCGCAATTGATCTGACACTGCCTTAGTGCGTCGCCAGGATCGCGGCCCTTATCAGCGCCACATCGTCAGCCATGCCGAAGGACGGCGGCGCTGAATAGCCGAACCGCACCAGCACGAGCTTCTCGG
>JAYTXV010000467.1:0-8978 GCA_043742805.1 Caulobacteraceae bacterium
GGCGAGAGGGCCACAGCCGGCATCCCGGTCAGCGTCTTCAGCCAGTGGGCCAGTTGATCCATCACCGCCAGGGCGCCCTGGACGGTGGACTGGGGTTGCAGCGGATGGATATCGAGGAAGCCCGGGAGCCGAGCCAACTTCTCATTCAGGCGCGGATTGTGCTTCATGGTGCACGAACCCAACGGATATAGCGCCAGATCGATGGCGTGGTTTTTTTGCGACAGCCGCACATAGTGGCGCATGGTCTCGGGCTCGGAGAGGCCGGGCAGCAGGGGCGGAGCGGCCCGGGTCAGGCCAGGCAAGTCGACGACGTCGAGGTCTCCCTCGCCAATCTCGAAATCGACCCCGGTCTGTCCCCAACCTCCCAATTCGAAGATCAGCGGCTCGTCCTGCAGCAGGCCCCGGCCGGCCGGGATGGGCGCTGCGGAATCCAACGCCTCGCCGGCCCTGGTGGGCCGACCGACTCTCGCCATGGTCATGGGTTGATCTCCGCGTTGAGGGCCGCAGCAAGGGCGTCGATGTCATCGGGGGTGGTGGTCTCGGTGGCGCAGACCAGCAGCACGTCGTCCAGCCCGGCGCCCGGATCGAGGCGCGAGAACGGAACCCCCGCCAGCACGTCCCGCGCCGCCAGGGCCTCCACCGCCGCCGCCGCGGGCACGGGCAACCTGACGGCGAATTCGTTGAAGAACCGGGGCGTCAAGATCTCCACCCCCGGGATCGCCGCCAGGGCGTCCCGCGTCCTCTTGGCTCGGGCGTGGTTGATCCTGGCCAGCGTGGCGAGCCCGGCGCCGCCGAGGATCGACATGTGGATCGAGAACGCCAACGCGCAGAGGCCCGAGTTGGTGCAGATGTTGGAGGTGGCCTTGTCGCGGCGGATGTGCTGCTCGCGGGTTGAGAGGGTCAGGACGAAGCCCCGACGTCCTGCCGCGTCGACGGTCTCGCCGCACAGGCGTCCTGGCATGTGGCGCAAAAGCTTTTCGGTACAGGCCATCAGACCCACATAGGGGCCGCCGAAGTTGAGGCCGTTGCCGATCGATTGGCCCTCGGCCACGGCGATATCCGCGCCCATCTCGCCGGGAGATTTGAGCAGACCGAAGGCCACCGCCTCGGTGGTCACCACGATCAGCAGGGCGCCAGCCGCGTGGGCCGCCTCGGCGATAGCCGAGACATCGGTCACCACGCCGAACACATTGGGCGTCTGCACCACCACGCAGGCGGTTTCCGCATCAATCGCGGCGACGACGGCGGCCTCGGCGTCCACCGCCGCGGGCAGCCGCAGGACATCCACGCCGGCGGTGTGGGCCAGGGTGTGGGTGGTTTCGTCGTAGTGCGGGTGAAGCCCGCCGGACAAGACGGCCTTGCGCCGCCGGGTGACCCGCGTCGCCATCAGCACCGCCTCGGCGCAGGCGGTCGAGCCGTCGTACATCGAGGCATTGGCCACCGGCAGGCCGGTCAAGGCCGCCACCTGGCTCTGGAACTCGAACAGCACCTGCAGCGTGCCCTGGGCGATCTCCGGCTGATACGGCGTGTAGCTGGTCAGGAACTCCGAACGCTGGATCAGGTGATCGACGCTGGCTGGAACGTGATGGCGATAGGCGCCCGCCCCGCAGAAGAACGGCCCTGAACCGGCGGCGCGGTTGCGGCCGGCCAGCCGCCCTAGCGCCCGCTCTACCGACAGCTCGCTGGCGTGCGACGGCAGGTTTACTGGCCCAGACAGCCGGGCGGCGGGCGGCACGTCAGCGAACAGGGCGTCAATGTCGGCGGCCCCGATCACGGCGATCATCTCGCCGCGGTCGGCGTCACTCAGCGGCAGGTAGCGCATGATCAGAGCCCCGCCAGGAAAGTCTCATAGGCCGCCCGGTCCATCAGGCTCTCGACCTCATCGGGGTCGGTGACCTTAATCTTTACGAACCAGCCCGATTTCTCCGGCTGGTCGTTGACGGTCTGGGGATTTTCACCCAGTTCGCCATTGGCCGCCGTCACCTCGCCGCTGATCGGCGCGAAGACGTCAGAGGCGGCCTTGACGCTCTCGACCACCGCCATCGCCTCTCCGGTCTTGATCACCTTGCCGGCTTCAGGCAGCTCGACGAACACCACGTCGCCGAGCTGGTCGGCCGCGTAGGCGGTGATGCCGATCGTGGCCGTATCGCCGACCAGATCGACCCATTCATGGTCCTTGGTGAATCGCATCATGTTGTTTTTCCCTAAGGGCTTTGGCTTCAGGATTTTGGCTTGCGGACAAAGCCATGGGCAACGAAAGGCATGGCGACGACCACCGCGTTCTGAGCACGGCCGCGCACCAGAACCTTAAGTTCGGTCCCCGGTTCGGCGAAGGCGGGCGGGACATAGCCCATGGCGATCGAGGCGCCGAGGCTGGGCGAAAATCCACCACTCGTGACCGCGCCGATGATCGCGCCGGAGGGCTCGGCGATCTGAGCGCCCTCGCGGGCAGGGGCGCCTTCCAGCACCCGCAGGCCGATCCTCATCCGCGTCAGACCGCCGGCCAACTCGGACGCAACCCGCTCAGCCCCCGGAAAATCCCGGGCCTTCAGCCTGCGCCTGGAAACAGCAAAACCGAGGGTGGCCTCGATGGGGGAAATGGTCTCGTCGGCGTCGTGTCCATACAACGGCAAGCCCGCCTCCAACCGCAGCGAATCCCGAGCGCCCAGACCGACCGGCGCGGCGCGATCGTCGGCCAGAAGGCGGACCCAGAGACTTTCGGCCAACGCGGCGGGCGCGAGTATCTCGAAGCCATCCTCGCCGGTGTAGCCACTCCGTGAGATCGTCAGGGACGCTCCCTCGAAAGCCTCGGTGGCGAAGGTCATGAAGGCGAGATCCGGGGCGGCCGGAACCAGGGTCCCGAGCAACTCGGCGGCTTGAGGCCCCTGGACGGCGATCAGAGCGCCGTCGTCGGCACGAACCAAGCGCCCAGCGGGGCTTGAGCACGCCTCGATGGCCGCGAAATCGGCGTCCTTAGTCGCCGCGTTGACCACCACATACAGCCTACCCTGGAGCTCAGGATCGGCCGGCCGGCCGATCATCAGATCATCCAGCATGCCTCCCTCGTCGTTCAACAGCAGGGTGTAGCGAAGCTGTCCGGGCTTCAGCCCGCGGATATCTCCGCAGACCAGAGGCTCGATCAGGGCGGCGACCGACCGGTGATCGGCTTCGCCGTCGCCGGAAGGCGAGGTCAGCTCCAGCCAGGCTGGGCCCATGTGCGACACATCGAACAAGCCGGCGTGGGTGCGCGTCCAGAGATGTTCTCTCAGAATGCCGGCCGGATATTGAACCGGCATTCCATAGCCCGCGAACGGCGTCATGCGCGCGCCGAGCGCCACGTGGCTCATCGAGAGCGGTGTCGATTTGAGGGATTCGCCGGTCATTTGGTCTCCAGGGAACACACGGACGGGCGACAATGGCGGACGGTCCGCCGGTCATCGCACGCCCCCGCTGTCCCTTGGGCCTGAGAGTTTCCGGGCTCCGCGCCCTTGCTCCTTCGGCGAGCCGCGCCTGGAAACCCCAGACACGTCTCTTTCCAGCGTTTCTGCGGCTTTCGCGGTCCTTTTGCCTGAGCGTTTCCGGGGCGGTTGCGCCTTCGGCGCCGGACTGAAACCTGTGGTCCGGCCTCTCCCGCGAGAGTCACCGGCTAACTGAGGGAGGGTTCGAGGCAAGTCAAGCCGCGCGGCGCGACGTTGACGACCGTTGTTGACGTCGCCGTGAAATTGAGCGGCTGGACGACCCCGGTGGCTTATGTTTCGGTCGATGTGGGAGCGGCCGGGAAAGGTCGATCCAGGAGGCGATCGACAATGACCGGCGGGCGTCAGAAGGTGCTGGTGCTCTATCTGGCCAATTCAGCCCTGGATTCGCCGGTCGTGGGCTGGGCGCTCCATGACGGCACGGGCGAGACGCTGCATATGTCGGGCGACAGCGACATGCCGCCCTACGCCACCGGCCTGGCGGCCCTGAAGGATGGATGGCGGCTGTTCCAGGCGTCGCAACTGCTGCCTCACGCTCGCGGCGAGGAATTCGACCTCGCCTAGCCCGCCTGCTGGACCTGCCGCTGGTGCGCGGCGCGATCCAGAGCCTGCTTGGCGTCGATCCGGTGTTCGACCACCACTTTCTGCACGTGACCTTCCCCCCGCGCTATCATCAAACCGGCGGCGTAGAGAACGTCTCGCAGCACACCCACCAGGATTCGACCATCGACCCGCGCTTGGCCTTCGATGTGCAAATCATGTACTACCCGCACTCGGTCACCCGGGACATGGGCGGCACCCGCTTCGTCCCGGGAACCCACCTTCGCAAGGTCAGCGAGGGGGCGCTGGGCCGATATCAGAATATCCGCGGCCAGCAGCACATGGTCTGCGAGGCAGGAACGTTGCTGTTTCTGCACCACGGGATCTGGCATGGCGGCGGCGTCAATGTATCGGATCAGACCCGAACCATGTTCAAGATCCGCACGCACGCCAGCGGCTCGCAGAAACGCCGCTGGAACATCACCGATCGCCCGGCCCCCGAACCCCAGCGCCCGATCTTCTACGTCAAGGAGCAAAGACCCGCGGACACCGTGGCGGCGATCCTGATGACGCCGGAACCCTGGTTTGAGCAGGACACTGGGCGGCTGGAGTTCGTCAATCGGATCAAGCTGTGGCGTTATCTGGCCGACGATCCGGGCTTCGACGCCGACTATTGGCTCACCCGCCTCGAGCACCAACCCATGGCCGCGGCCTGAAAGCGAACGACGACTCTACATGCGCTCCGGCGTGGCGATGCCCAGCAGCTCCAGCGCCAGTTCGAGCTGCTTGAGCGTCAGGGCGGCGAGGCCAAGGCGCGAGGCCCGCGCCGGACCCTCCGTTACGAGGACCGGACAGGCGGCGTAGAAACGGGCGAAGGCCTGGGCCAGCCGAAAGGCGTGGTCGGCGATCAGGTTGGGCGCGCGTTTGTCATAGGCCTCGATGACGGCGTGGTCGAAGGCGTCGAGCAGCAGCACCAACTCGCGCTCGGCCGGCGCCTCGATAAGGATCGGCCCGGCCTCGACACCCTCCGCCGCCGCCCGGCGCAGCAGGGATTTAACCCGCACCGCCTGGTAGAGCAGATAGGGACCCGTCTTACCCTCAAAGCTGGAAAACCGGTCGAGATCGAACACGTATGACGTGCCGCGAAAGTTCACCAGATCGGCGAACTTCAAGGCCGCGACCGCGACTCGCAGGGCGGTGTCCTCAAACTCGTCGGGCGACAGCTCGGCGCCTAGGCCCGCATCCCGCAGACGTTCTCGGGCTTTGTCGCTGGCCATGTCGATCAGGTCGCGCAGCTTCAGAACGCCGCCCTCGCGGGTCTTGAACGGCTTGCCGTCAGGCCCGTTCATGGTGCCGAAGCCGATATGTTCGAGGCTGCCCTCAATGGCGTAGCCGGCCAGATAGGCGGCCCGAAATACGGTCTCGAAATGGTCGGCCTGGCGCTGGTCGACCACGTAGAGAACAAGGTCGGGGTCGAAGAACCGCTTGCGGTCGAGGATCGTCGCCAAGTCCGTCGTGCCGTACATGGCCGATCCTTCGGACGACACCACCAGCAGCGGCGGAACCTCGCGGCGATCGGTGTTGCGGGCCACCCGAATGATCCGGGCGCCCTGGTCGTCGACCAGCAGCTGTTTTTCCGCCAGTTCGGACACCATCGGCGCGATCAGCGGATCGACGTCGCTCTCGCCGCGCCACAGATCGAAATCCACCCCCAGGGCGTGGAAATCCCGCTCCAGCGCCTTGCGGGTGATGCGGGCGAAATGCCGCCAGATCTGGCGGTGGCCAAATCGGCCGGACTGTAGCTCGGCGGTTGCGCGCCGGGCGCGGTCGCGGAAGGCGATGTCGGTCTTGGCCCGGGCGGCGGCGGCCGGATAGAGCCTGTCGAGATCGGGCAGACTGATGCCGGCGCTGAACACCCCGTCGAGGGCCGCCTCGTCGGCGTCGGTCCAGGCTAGAGGCTGGGTCTGAAACCGCTCAAGCTGCTTGGCGATGGCGGGATCGGCGTCGGCGCAGGCGATGATCAGCAGGCCCATCTGAAAGCCCCAGTCGCCGAAATGGGCGTCGCCCACGGTCTCGTCGCCCCGGAACCGGTAGAGCCGCTTGACGGCCTCGCCGATGATCGATGCCCGCAGGTGGCCGACGTGCATTTCCTTGGCGACGTTGGGGCCGCCATAGTCGACAAGCACCCGCCGGGGCGGCGTGGCGCGGGTGACGCCCGCGCGCTCGTCGGCGGCCAGGATATCGGCCCGGGCCGACAGGGCGGCTGCCGTCACCCGCAGGTTGATGAAACCCGGCCCGGCGATCTCCACTGAGGCGACAGCCGGATGATCGGCCAGCAGACCGGCGACCGCGGCCGCGATCTGTCGCGGATTTTGCTTCAACGCCTTGGCGGCGGCCAGGGCGCCGTTGCACTGGAAATCGGCTAGGTCCGGGCGATCCGACGCGGTGACGCGGCCGAACTCGGCGGCTAGGCCCAGGGCGGCGAAGGCGGCGGCCATTGCCTCGCCCAGGCCCGATCTCAGATCCGTCATGGCTGGGTGGCGGCGCTCGCCGAAGCCTGGCCCGCATTGGGCCGGAAGCGTTTGCCGTCCCGATTGAAGATCGCCATTTTTTGGGTGACCTCAAAACCGATCAGGACCTCGAAATTGGCTCCGCTGACATTGGTGTCCTTGCGCGGAATGACGATCTTGCCAATCGTTTCGGTGGCGAAGGTGCGATCCTGGCCTGCGGGAAAATTGACCGGCAGGTCAAAGGTGGTCTTGTCAATCACCGCGTGGTCGCGATCGGTGACGGCGACCCAGTAGCGATAGGTCTTGGTTCTGCCCTCGGCCTTTGGGCCGCGCCCCAGCTCGAACAGAATCCGCGCCTTGACCACGATCGGCTCATCGCCCTTGTAGGAACAGGCCGAGGAAATGTTCTGGATTTCGCCGCTGTAGCGCACGGCGGCCGAGCCCTCGACATCGTCCTTGAACTCGATGTAGCGCGACGCGTCATAGAGCACCTTCACGAACGGGCACGGGCCGGCGTTCTTGAGCTGCGGCAACGGCGCGTTGAGGTTTCCGAACGCCTCATCACGCTTTTTCTTCTTGGCGTCGTCGTCCGACTGCTGGTCGTCGCCGCCGCGACCACCGCCCCCGCCGCGTCCGCCATACTGGGCGAACGCCGGGAGGGCGTGCAGCAGCGACAGGCTGGCGCAGGCGGTGAAAAGAAGGGTGCGAATGCGGGGCATGCGGTGTCCGGTTCGGGGCCGGCCGACGTCCGGCCTGTATGCGTCGATAGGCCAGCCTGATAGCGGCATATCCGGGGCGCCGCAACGAACGGCTGCTTGACGGAGGCCCCGCCCTCGCGGATCAGAGGCGATGGCCGTCTATACCGATATCACCGATCAGGAGCTGGAAGCCTTTCTCGGAGAGTTCGACGTCGGCGCCGCAGTGACCTTCAAGGGGATCGCCGAGGGGGTCGAGAATTCCAACTTCATGGTCGAGACCACTGTCGGCCGCTACATCCTGACGGTCTACGAGCGGCGGGTGGATGCCGCCGATCTGCCGTTCTTTCTGGGCCTGATGCAGTGGCTGGCCTCGCGCGGATACCCCAGCGCCACGCCGATCGCCGATCGTTCGGGCGCGCTGCTGAAAAGCCTGCGCGGCAAACCCGCGGCCCTGGTGGCCTTCCTGCCCGGCCTGTCGGTGCGCCGTCCCACGGTCGCCCAATGCCGCGAGGCGGGCGAAGGCCTGGGCTGGCTGCATCAGGCGGCCGAGGGATTTAGTGGCCGGCGCTCCAATAGCCTGGGCCAAGCGGCCTGGACCCCGTTCTTCGCGCCGCTGGAAAGCGCCGCCGAGGCGCTGAAACCCGGCCTGGCGTCGACAATAAAGGGCGATCTAGCCTTGCTTGGCGAACGTTGGCCGCGGGATCTGCCCGAGGGGATCGTGCACGCCGACTATTTTCCGGACAACGTATTCTTTCTGGAGGGGCGGTTCGGCGCCACCATCGACTTCTATTTCGCCGCCTGGGATCAGCTGGCCTATGACATCGGCGCGGCGGTCAACGCCTGGTGCTTCGAGGCGGACGGCAGTTTCAATCTCACCCGCGCCCAGGCTTTTCTGCAGGGCTATGGGCGGCGCCGCGGGTTGTCGGCGGCGGAACGGGCCAGCTTGCCGATCTTGGCTCACGGAGCTGCCCTGAGGTTCTTCCTGACCCGGCTCAACGACTGGGACGCCACGCCGGCCGGCGCTCTGGTGCGCCCGAAGGACCCGATGGAATATGAGCGCAAGCTTGCGGTCCACAGGGAAGGTCTGCCCGGCTTCGGTTCCTGGTCATGACGCCGGGCGTAGTGATCTTCACCGACGGCTCCTGCCGGGGCAATCCGGGGCCGGGCGGCTGGGGCGCGATCCTGATGATGGGCGAGCACGAGCGGGAGATCTGGGGCGGCGAGACGGCGACCACCAACAACCGCATGGAACTGACCGCCGCCATCGAAGCGTTGGACGCCCTCAAACGCCCTTGTCAGGTCGAGCTCCATACCGACAGCCAGTATGTCCGCAACGGCATTGTCCAGTGGCTATCGCTGTGGAAGGCCCGGGGCTGGCGCACGATGAGCAAGGGCGCGGTCAAGAACGACGACCTATGGCGACGCCTGGACGAGGCGCGACTACGTCATGAGGTCGACTGGCGCTGGGTGAAGGGCCACGCCGGCCACGAACTCAATGAACGCGCCGACGCCCTGGCTCGGCGTGGGCGGGACGAGATCGAGGCGACAATGCGAAAATAGACTACTCCGCCGCCCGATCGGCCAGGACCGGCGCGGCGCCGCCCGGCTTGGCCGGGGCTTCGCGCGGGGTCACCAGGCGGCCGAACAGCGGCGATATCCAGCGTTCGAAGTCGTCGATGAACTCATAGACCACCGGCACCAGCAGCAGCGACAGCACCGTCGAGGTCATCAGCCCGCCGATCACGGCCACGGCC
>JAYTXV010000468.1:0-2568 GCA_043742805.1 Caulobacteraceae bacterium
TGATGGCGCGGTAGAGCGCGCGACTGGAGACCGGCACCAATCCCTTCTGCCAGGCGAAACCCAGCATGATCATATTGGCGTAAAGGGTGTCACCGAACCGCCGCTCGGCGATCTCGGCGGCGGCGCAGCCGTCATAGCTCTTGCACGCCGACGCCAGACGCCGGGCCATGGCCGGGGCGTCGAAGCGCACGTCGCGATTGACCACGAAATCGGCGGTGGGCTGCAGGTCGGCGTTGCCGCAGGCAACCGTGCGGTCCTTGGCGTAGAGGGCCAGGGCATCCGGACCCGCGGCGACCAGCAAATCGCAGGCGATAAGCACATGGGCGCTGGCGGCCGGCACCCGGCCCCCGACCGAAGCCTCCTCGGTGTCGCCGATCCGCACGTGGCTGAACACCGAGCCACCTTTCTGGGCCAGGCCGGTCATATCGACCACCGACGCGGCGACGCCATCGATGTGCGCCGCCATGCCCAGAATCGAGGCGGTGGTGGTGACCCCGGTGCCGCCAATGCCGGTGAACACGATGTTGCGTACGCCGGTGAAGGCCTGAATGTCCGGCAGCGGGGTGGAATCGGCGGTCAGGGCGGGTAGCGGCTTGGCCTGGGCGTTGGCTGCGCCCTCCAGAGTGACGAAGGACGGACAGAAGCCGTCGACGCAGGAATAGTCCTGGTTGCAGGTCGACTGGTCGATCCGCCGCTTGCGGCCGTATTCGGTGTCCAGCGGCTCCACGGAGACGCAGTTGGAAGCGCGCGAGCAGTCGCCGCAGCCCTCGCAGACCAGCGGGTTGATGAACACCCGGCGCGGCGCCTGGACCATCAACCCACGCTTCCGGCGGCGGCGCTTTTCGCTGGCGCAGACCTGGTCGTAAATCAGCACCGTGACCCCGGGGGTGTCGCGCAACTCTTCCTGCACGGCGATCAGATCGGTTCGGGGCCGCACCGTCACGCCATCCGCCAAGGATTTCACGCCCTGGTAGCGGGCGATGTCGTCGACCACGATCACCGTTTTGGTCACGCCCTCAGCAGCGAGTTGGCGGGTGATCTGGGGGACGGTGAAGCCGCTCTCGGCCGCCTGCCCCCCGGTCATCGCCACCGCGTCGTTGAACAGCAGCTTGTAGGTGATGTGGGATTCCATGGCGACCGAGCCGCGAATGGCCAGGGAGCCACTGTGGTTGTAGGTGCCGTCGCCAAGGTTGACGAATACATGCCCCTCCGAGGTGAACGGGGACGCTCCGGCCCAGCTGAGCCCCTCGCCGCCCATCTGGCTGGTGAGGTCGGTGCTGGGGTCGGAGAAGCTGGCCATATAGTGGCAGCCGATACCCGCCAGGGCGCGGGAGCCCTCGGGCAGACGGGTGGAGGTGTTGTGCGGACACCCTGAGCAGAAGAACGGCTTACGGATCTGGTCGGCGGCCAAGGTCACCGCCGCCATACCGGCCGCCGAGACTCGATTGAGATAACCATAGACCCGTTCCATGTGCGGTCCGGGGGGCAATCGGTCGGCGATGGCCAGGGCGATATCGGCCACCGACAGCGCCCCAAGTTGTGACAGCAGCGGCGCGCCGTGTTCGTCGACTTTGCCGATCACCCGCGGGTGGGCATGGGCTGGCAGGTCATACAGCGCCGCGCGAGCCTGAGTCTCCAGCAGCGGGCGCTTGTGCTCCACCACCATCAGCGTCTCCAGCCCAGCGGCGAAGGCGCGCAAGCCGGTGGGCTCCAGCGGCCAGGGCATGCCGACCTTGTACAGGGAGACGCCCAGGTCGGCGGCTTCAGCCAGGCTGATCCCCATGGCGGCGAAAGCCTCCATCACATCGGCCCAGGCCTGGCCATGGGCGGCGATGCCCAGGCGCGGCCGGTGGGAGGTAAGGACGGCGCGGTCGATACCATTGGCGCGGGCGAAGGCCAGGGCCGCCGGCAGCTTGTGCAGGCGGAGCCGCCGCTCCTTGTCCATCGGCTGGTCCTTCAGCCGGATGCCCACCCCGCCGGCCGGAAACGGGAAGTGGTCCGGCAGGACGAAGGCGCCGCGATCGGGTCCAACGGCGATGGTCGCCCCGGAATCCATGGTGTCGGCAAGCGCGATCAGCCCGACCCACAACCCCGAGAATCGCGACATGGCGTAGCCGATAAGGCCGTAGTCCAGCACCTCCTGAACATCGGCCGGGGCGAGAACCGGTATTTCGAAATCCTGGAACGCATATTCCGACTGCGACGGCAGGGTGGAGGATTTGCAGGCGTGGTCGTCGCCCGCGACCGCCAGCACGCCGCCCTGCCCCCAGGTTCCGGCAAAATTGGCGTGCTTGAACACATCGCCGGTCCGGTCGACGCCCGGGGCCTTGCCATACCAAAGACCGAACACGCCGTCATGAAGCGCGCCCGGAAACAGGTTCGCCTGTTGCGTTCCCCAAACGGCCGTGGCGCCCAGGTCCTCGTTGATAGCTTCCCTGAACAGGATATGGTGCTCGGCCAGGGCCTTGGCGGCCCGCGCCGCCTGCTGGTCCAGGCCGCCAAGCGGCGATCCCCGATAGCCTGACACGAAACCGGCGGTGTTCAGCCCGTTCCGCGCATCACGGCGGG
>JAYTXV010000469.1:0-6550 GCA_043742805.1 Caulobacteraceae bacterium
GGCCGTGGCCGCTCGGACCGATCGGTTGGATCAGCTGGTGCATTGCGCGGTCAAGGTGATCCCGGAACCCCTGCTGACCATCGATCCCACGGCCTTGACCCAGGCGATCAACCTCAACGGCGCGGCCATCGTCTATCTGGTCCAGGCGGCCCGGCCGCTGTTTCGGCCCGGCTCGACGGTGTTCTTCCTTTCCAGCCGGGGAGGGCGCACGCCGTTGCCCAACTATGCGGCCGTCGGCGCCGGCAAGGCCCTGGCCGAAAGCCTGGTGCGCTATCTGGCCCTGGAGCTCGCGCCCCTGGGTGTGCGCGCCAATTGCGTGGCCCCCAGCGCGGTCGACACCGAGGCCCTGCGCCAGGTCTATGGCGACCAGACCGACGAGATGATGCGCCGCTCGGCCGCCGCCAACCCCAGCGGGCGCAACGTGATCGACGACGATTATTGTTCCCTGGTCGAATATCTCGCCGGTCCGTCGGCCTCGATGATCCAAGGTCAGGTGGTGTTCGTCACCGGCGGCTCATATCTGGCGGCGTGAGGTCAAGACCATGAAAAATCGCCGCGTCGTTCTGGCCGCCCATGTGACCGGCCTGCCCAAGGAGAGCGACTTCGCCATCGATACCGTCGATCAGGCTCTCCCGTCCGAAGGCGAGGTGCTGGTGCGCAACCATTTCGTCTCGGTGGACCCCGGCATGCGGGGGCGGCTGTCGGGCGAGACCAGCTACGCCCCGCCGGTGCCGCTCGGCGGCGTGGTGGGCAGCGCCACGGTGGGGCGGGTGATCGCCTCGCGCAACGACGCCTTCGCCGAGGGTGACTGGGTGGCCGGGGCGTTCGGCTGGCAGGAGTTGGGCCTTTCCAACGGCCGGGGTGTTCGCCAGATCCCCGAGGGGCCGATCCCGCCCTCGGCCCACATCGGCGTGCTCGGCATCCCGGGCCTGACCGCCTATTTCGGCCTGCTCGACATCGGCCAGCCGAAGGCCGGCGAAACCGTGCTGGTGTCCACCGCCGCCGGGGCGGTCGGATCGGCGACTGGTCAGATCGCCAGGATCAAGGGCGCGCGGGCGGTCGGTATCGCCGGCGGCCCGGCCAAATGCCGGTGGCTGACCGAGGAACTCGGCTTCGACGCCGCCATCGACCGCCTGGCCGAACGGGACATCGCCGCCGCCGTCGCTCGCGAGTGCCCAAACGGGGTGGACGTGTTTTTCGACAACGTCGGCAACAGCCTGGTCGATCCGGTCATGCCGTTGATGCGCCTGCACGGCCGGATCGTTGTCTCCGGCCAGACCGCCGACTACAACCTCAACGCCAACGAGCGCGTGGGGCTGAAGAACACCCGCGCCTTCATCACCCATCGGCTGAAGATGCAGGGTCTGGTGGTCTTCGATTACGTGGCCGATTTTCCCAAGGCCTGGGCCGAACTGACCGGTTGGATCCTGGACGGGAGCCTGAAATACCGCGAGGATGTGGTCGAAGGGCTCGAGGCCCTGCCGGGCGCCTTCGTCGGCCTTTTCTGGGGCGAGAATTTCGGCCGCAAACTCGCGCGCCTGACCCACTAGACGTCATATCAAATAAGGAAACACCCCATGGCCGACGGCGCCTTCGCCTTCACCAAACTCATCGTCGGCGATCTCGAACGCTCGGCGGCGTTCTATCGCGAAGTCTGCGGCCTGACTGAAGCCAGACGGATCAGCGCCCAATCCGACGACGGCCGCTCGCTGACCGAGATCATCCTCACCGCCACGCCCCCTGCCGCATCCACGCTGGTCCTGATCACCTATCACGGCGAACCCGCTCCGGCGGCCGGCGATAGCGTGCTGGGCTTCTACACCGCCGACATCGACGCCTTCCTAGAGCGGCTGGTCAAGGCCGGCGGCAAGATCACCAGCCCGGTGAAGTCGATGCCCGAGGCCGGGCTGAAATACGCCATGGCCACCGACAACGAGGGCCATATCGTCGAGCCGCTGCAGCCGCTTTAGGCCGGCGCCAAACCACAGGGCGTCATCCCAGTCGCCATGCACGACGACGAGGTCACGGGAGACGTGAGCCTGGCGGCCCCGCCTTGCGCGCGTGGCCGGGCGAGCCGGCGACCGGCCTTCCGGCGATCTTCGCCAATCCCGGCAACTTCGCCGGCCCAAACCCGGGCGCCGTGTAGATCAAGGGGTTGATCGATAGCAGGCGCTTGAATCGCGTTCGCATTGATGTGAACCTGTGAGCGGAATTCGGTGGAGGGGTGACGGGCCGCGCAAGGGCCGCCCCCTCCAGCCGGTGCGGAACAGGCCTGGGAGGGCGACCGATGGACCAGGGGCCTACCCCGGCGCCTGCGCAAAATCTGCGCCAGGCCTTATCAACCCGCGTGATGCTGACGTTCGCGATCGCCAACCTGCCGATCGTCGCTCAGGCGATCGCCCTGCTGATCTTCCTGCCGCGCTATTTCGCCAGCCACCTACATGTCGATCTGGTCGTCATCGGCACGGCCTTCGCCGTGGTCAGGCTGATCGACATCGGCGTTGACCCGCTGCTCGGCATCCTGATGGATCGCACACGTACCTCGCTGGGGCGCTACCGGGTCTGGCTGCTGGCCGGCGTACCGATCCTGATGCTGGCGGTGTGGCGGCTCTACTTCGCGCCCGCGGGCATCGGCATGGCCTATCTGATCGTCTGGCTGCTGGTGTTGTATCTGGCGACTTCCATCCTCAGCCTCGCCTATGCGGCGTGGGGCGCCAACCTCGCCACCGGCTATCACGATCGCACGCGCCTGGGCGGCATATCCCAGCCGATCGGAGTGGTGGCGGGAATGATGATCCTGTTCCTGCCGGCGGTCGCCAAGGCCCTGGTCGGCCCTGCCGCCGAGGACGTGCAGGTGATGGGGCTGTTCATCATCGTCGTCGCGCCGATCGCCATCGGCTTCGCCGCCTGGCGCACGCCCGAGCGCATCGCCCCGCACGTGGCCGGACCCCCCTTCACGCTCAGGGACTATTGGGCGCTGATCACGCGGCCGGCGGTGCTGAGGCTCTGTTTCGCGGCGATGGCGCTCAGCCTGGGGCCGGGCTGGCAGGGTGCGCTCTACCTGTTTTTCGCCAATGAGATCCTTGGCTTCTCGATCCCCACCGCGGCGGGCCTCGTGGCCGCTTCGCTGGTCGGCGGCGCCATCGGCGCGCCGCTCTTCGCCCAGCTCTCGCGCCGCATCGGCAAGCACCGCACACTGATGGTCGCGACCACCAGCTATTCCGTCGGGCTGTTCAGCTTCCTGCTGGTTCGGGGCGGCAATGTGCCGATGGGCGCCATGGTCCTGGGGTTCCTGGGTTTCACTCAGGCCGGCTATCTGATCATGATGACCGCGATGATGGCCGACGTGGGCGACGAGGTGCGCCTGGACCATGGCCGGGAACGGATGGGCCTGCTTTATTCCCTGGTCACCGGCGCGACCAAGATCGCCGGGGCCCTGGCGATCGGCCTGTCCTATCCGCTGCTGGCGTGGCTGGGATTCCGGCCGGCGGAGGGGGCGGTCAACACCCGCCACGCCCTGCTCGGCCTCGAGCTGGCCTACTACATCGGCCCGGTGTTCTTCGTCCTGCTGGGGGGCTTCTGTTTCATCGGCTGGCGCCTGAGCGCCGAGCGCCACGGCGAGATTCGCCGCCAGTTGGACGCGCGCGACGCGGCGGTGGCGGCGGAGTGACGGGACCGGCGCCGGTTCAAATCAGTTCAGCTTCGACCGCAGCCGCTGGCGCGCCGCCTGCGCGAACCGCGCCGCGCCCTCGTCCAGGCTCTCCGCCTGGCCGAGGGCCTGGAGCGCGCCGGTCAGGGCGCCCTGCGCCTCGCGGGCGCCGGCGACCTGCAGCCAGAACTGGGGATCCGAAGGGTTGAGCAGGGCGCACCGCAACGCCGCGCGTTCCATCAGGCCATGGTCCCCGGCCTGCCGGGCCCGGGCGAGGATATTGAATTGCAGCCGGGTCAGCACCCTGCGGTCCGTCGTCGGTGTCATCAGCATTTCGGGCTGGCTGGCCAGATCGGGCGACAGGCCTGCGGCCCGGGCGCGGCGGGTCAAGTCGGCGGTCGCCACCAGCTCGCCGTCGTTGAACGGATCAATCGCCACCGGCCCCCGCGGGCCGTCCAGCCGCAGCAGGAAATGCCCGGGAAAGTCCAGGCCTTGGACCACCAGCCCGCAACGTCGGGCGACCTCGATATAGAGGATGCCGAGGGCTACGGGCAGCCCCCTGCGCCGCTCGCAAACCGAGACGATATCGGCGTTGTCGATGCGATCATAAGTCACCGAGTCACCGGCCAGGCGCAGGTCGCCGGCCATCGTTCGGGCGATCGCCTCGTCTGGCGCCGTCTGCTTCAACCGATCCTCGAGGTGCGCCGCGGCCAGCGCCACCAACGCCCGGGCGGGCTCGACCGCGCGGTCGGAGTGTTCGTGCGCCGAGCAGGCCAGCGCCCCGTCGAGCAGCGGAAACGCGCCGTCGGACGCCGCGCCGGCTTCGATCAGCAGGTGTTCGGCGTCTTCGCGAGTCATTGTCGCCCTCCCCATTTTCGCTGCTCAGGCGCCGGTCTTATCCACCACGATCGCCACCGTCTTTCCGCGGGAGAGTGGCTCCCATCCCGCCGCGATGGCCGAAGTGATGGCTTTCGCCACCAGCGCCGGCGCGATCTGCGAGGGCTTCAGTTGCGGCGCGCCGAACCTGGGCTGCGGTCCCGATGGAAAGTCCAGCACGGCTTCGCGTTGCCCCTCTTTGTGACGCACAGCCAACGCCATGCCGTGCGGCTCCGCGGCGTCACTGGACCAGCCGGGCAGGCGATGGAGCCGCCAGAAATAGGGCTCTCCACCAACCTCAATCTCAAACTCGGGGCTTTGCTTGGTTCGCGCCATCCATTGGTTTTAGCCCGTCAAGCCCGTTCAGGCCACCCGGACGCGCCCGGCGTCCGCGACGCAGCGAAAACCGATGTGTGTTGTCGAGGTGTCAAGCGCTTGCGGATAGCGGGCGGCCGGCCTGTAGCGCCTGCAGTAGTTCGGTGCGCACATGTGCGAGCCGCCCTTCATGACTTTCCGTGGCCCAAGCGCCTGATCGAGGTCGTTTTGCCGGGGGCCGCGCGGGTTTTCGCTGATGCAACAGGGACTGGGATTGGGTTGATGGCCGGGGATGTACCAGTCATCGGTCAGTTCCCAGACGTTGCCGATCAGGTCATGAAGACCGTAGGCATTGGCTTCGAACGCGGTGACGGGGGTCGTCCGAGCGTCTCTGACGGGCTTCAGTTCCTGCCACGGAAACGCGCCATGCCAATAGTTGGCGCGCACCCGCCCCTCGGGCTCGAACTCCGAACCCCACGCATAGTCGGCGTCTTCCAGCCCGCCTCGCGCCGCGAATTCCCACTCCGCTTCGGTCGGCAGTCGTTTGCCCGCCCAAGTCGCGTAGGCGACTGCGTCCTCATGGACGATGTGGACAACGGGATGCTGCATCAGGCGAGCGATCGAACTCTTGCGTCCGTTCGGATGGCGCCAATTGGCGCCGAACTCGAAACGCCACCAATGTGACGGGTCCCGCAAGGTGACCTGCCTTGGCGGCTTGACGAATACCGCCGACCCGGCGCGCAGCATTTTTGGCGCGGCTTCTGGATAGTCCGCAGCCGAAGGCGGTCTTTCCGCGAACGTGATGTAGCCGGTAGTGTCTACAAACCGTTTGAATACGGCATTGGTCACCGGCGTCTGATCCATCCAGAACGGATCCACCCGAACCCGCCGCGCCGGGGCTTCGTCGGTATAGTGGCGGTCGGAGCCCATCGTGAACACGCCGCCGGACAAGAAGGACATTTCCACGGCGGCGATCCAGTCGCGTCACTTATCGTCGGGGTGATGCGCGCCGACCTTCTCTATTTCTTCTTGCAGAGACTTACTATTCTTGCTGTGATGAATTTTCATGTTCAGCACATCATCCCATGTTATCATCGGATAAAGCTGATGCTCCTGCGCCTGTTGCTCGAAAAGCGCCCGCATTTGGGCAACCTTCCCGGGGTATTTTTTGGCCAAGTCCACACGCTCGGTGTAGTCGTCATTTATATTGTACAACTCCCAGGCGTTTTCATCGAATGACTTGCCCACATCCGGGTTGCCGGTCACGAAATGGTTAGGGTAGGCCAGTGAGGCCTTCCAGCCGTCCTGATAGATCGCCCGCGAGCCGAAAATATAATAGTACTGCGTCTTGTGCCGCGAGGGCGCGTTCGCATCGTCCAGTGCATAGGCCAGGGACGTGCCTTGGATCGGTTGCTGATGGACGCTGCGAATGGTGTCGGGCGCCGTCAGATGCAGCAGTTCAAGTGTTGTGGGCAGTATGTCGATGACGTGTCCATACTGCGTGCGGATTTCTCCGCCGTGTTTGATCACCTTCGGATAGCTGATGATCATCGGGTTGCGTGTGCCGCCTTCGCTGTTGGCGTCGGATTTCCAGAACCGGAAGGGCGTGTTCGCGGCCTGCGCCCATCCGAGTGGGTAATTGCCTTCGGTGGAGTCGGGTGTCCCGATTTCGTTGATCTTGGCAAGATTGTATTTGAGATTTTCCGCATC
>JAYTXV010000470.1:0-20066 GCA_043742805.1 Caulobacteraceae bacterium
CCAGCGACGTGCGGCCAGGACCGACCGCTATGGATTCGACTGGCGCCATGCGTCGGCCGTCCGCCCCGACGATCAGACAGGTCGCCCGCGCCGCCGAGAGGGCCGGAACGCTATCGGCGGCGGGTGAAGCGTTGCAGAGGTTCCCGGCCATCGATGCCCGCCCCTGAATCTGCGTCGACCCGATCAGATTGGCCGCCTCCACGACGCCCGGCCAGGCCAGGCCCAGGGTCCGGTGCTCGCTAAGTGCTATGCCGGGCGTCGCCGCCCCGATGATGAAGCATCCGCCTTCTTGCCGGATACCGATCGCGCCTGGGATGCGTTTCAGATCCACGATCATGCCGGGCGGCAGCCGCCCCGCGCGCAGTTGAACCAGCAGGTCCGTTCCGCCACTCAGCGGTCGTGCGCCGGTGGCGAGAAGCGCCCGAGAGGCTTTTTCGGCGCTATCGGGCGCGATGAAATCGACTTGAGACAAAGGACCTCCCTCGGCGAACGAACCGCCACATCTCTAGAGTATCAAGCTTGATGGTCAGATGGCGAGGCCATTTCTGACCGTTGATCATAAATCTTGAAGCTCGTCGAAAAACCTCCGGGCCGCCGGCCCGCCAAAGGGGGGCGCAGCCTCATCTCCCGCAGAACTCCCAGGCGCCGACAGATCGAACAGTTGCAGTCCTTCACTCAGGCGGGCAACTGTTTGACGGCCAGCCTTACCGCGCCAAAGTGGCGGGAGGTCTCGATCATCGGGTATCCATGTCCTCAATCCGCGAACTTTTCGTCACAAAGCTTTATGAAGCCTCGCTCGCCGAGACGCGAGACTTCCCGGCGTTCAACGCCGATTTGGAAGCGGCCTGCCTGATGCTGGCCACAGAAGATCGGGCGGGTAGGGCCTGGTGCAAGACCCATGGCTATGGCGGCTACACCTCCTATGCGTCCTTGAACGACCTGCCGACGCGGGCCACCGTGTTTGGCGATCTTAAGCGTCGCCTGGACAGGCATGCGGTGACATTCGCCAAAAGCCTCGCCTTTGATCTCGGCGCGCGCGGCCGATTGGTCCTTGATGGCCTATGGGCCAATGTCCTGCGCCCCGGCGCGGCTCACTCCGGTCATATCCATCCCCACAGCGTGATTTCGGGCACGGTCTATGTGGACACGCCGCCCGGCGCCGGCGCGTTGAGGCTTGAGGACCCACGACTGGCTCATATGATGGCCGCTCCGCCTCGGTTGGCGGAGGCGCCCGAGAGCGTGCGCGCCTTCGTCCGCCTCGATCCGACCCCGGGGACGGTTTACATGTGGGAAAGCTGGCTGCGTCATGAGGTCTTGGCCAATGCGGCAAAGGCGCCCCGTATCAGCGTCAGCTTCAACTACGCGTGGCGCTGAACGGCGACGAAGCAAATTGCGATAAATTGCAAATCCAAACCAACAGTTTATTGATAAGCTGCCTCCTTCCGGCAGCGCGTGAATGCAGAAATGTGTATTCGGTATACAAATTTCCCGTTCAAAATATTTTAGTTTTTTCGCTCGATTGCAAAATACTATTACAAACCTGGGCGGGGATTACCCAGAGGCTGTATGCATGCGGCTTAGCGAGGCAAATGGACTGCATGGTTGGCGCTGTGCGGTCTCTTCCTGCGGCCCTGAACGCCGCGGGAGCTCGAATACTATTTTGAACAAAACGCCAATTGGTATGAAATTCGCATAAATCCCGTTACAGACACCCGTCTGGCTCTGCTTTCGATCGATATTACCGATCAAAAACTGTCCGAGGCTTACCGGGCTGAATTATTCAGCGAACTGAACCACCAGATCATGGATAATTTTGTGCTAGTCGCTGGTTTTTCTGTATCTCCAGCCGCGCGGCGTCGGGTCGACGTTTCGTGACGAGCTTCACAACGTGGCCGCGCGCCTACACGGCATCGCCGAAGTGCACACTGCGCGTTAGCATGGGTCACGCCTGACCGACGCGCGACCCGCCACCGACCGGGGGACCTGGGGCCATTGCCTCAACCCGCCCGGCGACGCAAAACATCGGGATGGCCGATCAAATTCCTCCCCACCCCCGCAAGGTTCCTCTGCGCATCGAACAGCTGGGCCGCGTTCGGATCGATGACTACGCCTGGATGAAGGACGACAATTGGCAGGCGGTGCTGCGCGACCCCGCCGTGGTCAGCCAGGACATTCGCGCGCATCTTGAAGCCGAGAATCTCTATTCCAAGGCGTTGCTGGCTCCGACCGAGCCACTTCAGGCGCGGCTGTTCGAGGAGATGAAGGGGCGCCTCAAGCAGGATGACAGTTCGGTTCCGACGCCCGACGGACCCTTTGACTACTTCAGTCGCTATGCAGTCGGCGCGCAACATCCCCGCCACGTCCGACGCCCGCGAGGCGAGGATGGTGGCGAACAGGTCCTGCTTGATGAGGAGGTCGAAGCGGCTGGCAAGGCGTTCTATGCCGTGGACGCCGCGTCCCATTCACCTGACCATACCCTTTATGCCTGGGCGGTCGACGATCAGGGCTCAGAATACCACCGTATCGTCCTGCGCGACCTGGCCACCGGCTCGGTGCTTGGGGGCGGACCCGAGAGCGCTTCGGGCTCCTTTGTGTTTTCGCCTGACTCCCAATGGCTGTTCTGGGTGTGGCGCAACGAAAACGCCAGGCCCGCCAAGGTCTTTCGCCGGCCGGCGCGGGGCGGCGATGACGTGCTGGTCTATGAGGAGATCGACGAGGGCATGTTCCTGGGCGTCGGCGTCACCGCCGACGACAGTCACATTCTGATCGGTATTCAGAACCAGGAAACCAGCGAGGACTGGCTGATTCCCGGCACCGATCCGACTGCGGCGCCGGTCATCGTCCAGGCGCGCCAGGCCGGCGTGCGCTATGACCTGGACCACTGGGGCGACCGCTGGTTGATCCGCACCAACGCCGACGGCGCCGTGGATTTCAAACTGATGGTGTCGGAAGCCTCGATCCCGGCCAGGTCGACCTGGCGCGAGTGGATCGCCCATAGACCGGGCGTCCTGATCGGCGGCATGGCGCCGTTCAAAGACCATCTGGTCCGGCTTGAGCGTGAAAACGCCTGCGATCGGCTGGTGGTGGTGGCGCGGGATGGACCCGAACATGTCGTCGACTTCGATGAGGACGCCTATGCCCTCAATCTCAGTGGTGGCCATGAATATGAAACGAGCCTGACCCGGTTCGTCTATCAATCGCCAACCACGCCGCGTCAGTGGTTCGACTACGATATGGCCACCCGCCAGCGGACTCGCCGCAAGACCCAGTTGGTGCCTTCCGGCCACGATCCGGCTGACTATGAGGTGCGCCGGCTTTGGGCGCCGGCGCCGGACGGCGAGACCGTGCCGATCACGGTCCTGATGAAGCGGGGCACCCCCCTCGACGGCTCCGCGCCGCTGATGCTGTATGGCTACGGCGCCTACGGGCATCCTAACACCGCGACCTTTTCCACCCAGGCCCTCAGCCTGGTCGATCGGGGTTGGGTGTGGGCCAGCGCCCACGTGCGCGGAGGCTCGGACAAGGGTTGGGGCTGGTTCCTGGATGGCCGAAAGTTCAATAAAAAGAACAGCTTTACCGATTTCATCGCCTGCGCCGACCATCTGGTGGCCAAGGGTTACGGCGCGGTGGGCCGGATCGTCGCCTACGGCGGCTCGGCCGGCGGGATGCTGGTCGGGACCGTGGCCAATATGCGGCCCGAGCTTTGGGGCGGGATCATCGCCGCCGTGCCGTTCGTGGACGTTCTGAACACCATGAGCGACACGACCTTGCCGCTGACCCCGCCGGAATGGCCCGAGTGGGGTAATCCCTTGGAGGACGCCGAGGCCTACGACTACATCGCCAGCTACAGCCCCTACGACAACGTAGCGGCGCGGCCCTATCCGGCGATCCTGGCAAGGGCGGGGCTTTCGGACCCCCGCGTCACCTGGTGGGAACCCGAAAAGTGGGTCGCCAAGCTCCGCGATCACACCACCAGCGGCCGGCCGATCCTGCTGGCCACCAATATGGAGGCGGGGCACGGCGGCGCATCCGGGCGGTTCGACCACCTCAAGGAGGTCGCCATGGACTACGCCTTCGCAGTCTGGGCGGTGGAAGGCGAGGCGGCCCTGTGATCCTGCGAGACGCCACACCAGCTGATGCCCCAGCCCTCGCCGCCATCTATGGTCATCATGTGCTGCACGGCCTCGGCACCTTTGAAGAGATACCGCCGTTGTCTGACGAGATGGCGTCGCGGTTGCAGGCTGTTCGCTCCCGGGGCTTGCCCTATCTGGTGGCCGAGACCGACCGGGTGATCGGCTTCGCCTACGCCAACCCGTTCCGCCTGCGCGCCGCCTATCGCTACGCGGCCGAGGATAGCGTCTATGTCTCGCCGGAAGCGCTCGGACGAGGGGTCGGCAAGGCGCTGGTCCAGGCTGTGATCGACCGGTGCGCGGCGCTTGGCCTGCGCCAGTTGATCGCCGTCATCGGCGACAGCGACAACGCCGGCTCCATTGGCCTGCATCGGTCGCTGGGTTTCGAGCCTGGCGGGGTGCTGCGGGCTGTCGGCTTCAAACACGGCCGATGGGTCGATATCGTGATGATGCAAAAGGTTCTGAACGGCGGTGGCGCGTCGGCGCCTTCGACCGGCGGCCTGACTCTCGGGCAATAGCCATGCGTGGCTTGAGGATTTTTGCGGTCGGCCTGTTCATGATCGCCGGAGGCGCGGTCATGGCGCAATCGGCCGGTAGCCGGACACAGCCGACATCTGTCGTAGTCCGGCCCGGTCTGGCGGCCCCCACTCCGACGGAAGTCGGCCGTCCCGATCCCACGTGCGACGGGCCATCGGCAGACAGCGCCCGGGGCCCAGATGTGCGCGCCGATGGCGCGCGGTGCCACAAGCTCTCGGACGCCGAGATCGCCACCGCGCCGGTCGTCGAGATACGCAAGGTCACCCGCCATCAAGCCATGATCGGCGGGCGATCCATCGCCTACACCGCCACGGCCGGAACGCTGACGGTCCGCAATGACGAGGGCAGGCCAATCCTGTCGATGTTCTATGTGGCCTATACGGCCGACGGCGGTCAGGGCGCCGTCCGGCCGGTGACATTTCTCTATAATGGCGGCCCTGGCTCCTCGACGCTTTGGCTGCATATGGGCTCGGTCGGTCCGGTCCGGGTGGCCACCGACAGCCCCAAGCCGACCCGTGGGCCTCCCTTCACCGTGTTGGCCAATTCGGACAGCCTGCTCGACAAGTCGGATCTGGTCTTCCTCGACGCTCCCGGGGCCGGATTTTCGCGGCCACTTGGCGACACGAAGCTGGCGGCGTTCTGGGGCACGGACCCGGACATCGACGCTTTCGCCCGGGGTATCGAACGCTATCTGACCGTCTATGACCGGTGGAATTCACCGAAAGTGATTTTCGGTGAGTCCTACGGCACCACCCGCTCGGCCGGGCTCGCCTATCGCCTGCAGCAGGATGGGGTCCAGCTCAACGGCGTGATTCTGCTGTCGTCGATCCTGAACTATGGCCGGCGCGATCCTGGGTTCGATCAGGAACTGATCAACTATCTACCCAGCTATGCGGCTGCGGCGGCCTATCACAATCGGCTCACCAGCCCGCCTGCCGATCTGACGGCTTTTCTGCATGAGGTTCGCGACTTCTCACGCGGCCCCTACGCCCTGGCCTTGGCCAAGGGTCAGGATATCGATACGGCCGAGCGTCAGGTGATCGCCCAGAAACTGGCGGCCTACACGGGCCTGTCGGCGGGTTTTATTCTCGACGCGAACCTGCGGGTCGCGCCCGGCCGCTTTCGAAAGGAATTGTTGCGTGATCAGCGTCTGACCATCGGCCGATACGATGCACGCTTTACCGGCTCGGATGTGGATGCGGCGGGCGAGACGCCCGAGTTTGACTCCTCTGAAACCGGCATCACCGGGGCCTTCGTCTCGGCTTTCCACCACTATCTGACCGCCGACCTGGGGTTCACCAGCGATCTGAGCTACCGCCCGACTTTCTATTCAGCCGGCACGCCGTGGGACTTCAAGCACCGCGCGCCGGGTGGGCGGGGCGAGAGTGACAACACGCCCGCCGACGTGGCGCTCGACCTGTCGGCGGCCATGCGCCAGAATCCGCATCTGCTACTCTATTCCCTCAACGGCCTCTATGACCTCGCGACGCCGTTCTTCGGCACCGAATATGACCTCGGCCATATGCAGTTGGATCCGGCTCTCAAGGGTAACGTTCGGTTCGCCTACTATCCGTCCGGTCACATGGTCTATCTGAACACCGAGGCTCTGAAGTCGATGAAGGACGACCTGGCGCGGTTCTACGATGAAGCTGTGGGGCGATAGATCGCCTACGCCCGGGGCGGGCGTGAACCCGGGCGCGGCGCAATGCTACCAGGGGCGGCGTTCGGCGCTTTTGCGCAGCCAATGAATCTGATCGCTGAGCCGATCGAGGCGGGCTTCCAGATCGGCCCGGACTGCGGGGGACATGCGGCCACGATTGGCGGCGCGCGCGGCATCGTCGTCGTGCCTGATGCGGTTCAGTTCGACCTGCACGCGCCGAAACTCGCGACGATCCAGCGAGCCGTCGGCCTGGCCACGGCTGATGCGGTCCTGAAGCCACCGCATCCGGCGATTGATTTCCCAGCCGCCGGGCTGAACGCCATAGCCACGGCCTGAATTCACGTGAGCGCCGCTTCGGTCTTGCGGCGCTCCGCCATAAGGTTGCGCCAGAACGGGGCCGGCGAGCATGGTGACGGCCGTGAGCACGCCCAGCATGGTTGAGACGGATCGTTTCATTTCAGCTTTCCTCTTTTGAACTGTCGAGCCGCAAACAGCCCGTCCGCCATGAATGGACTTGGCCGTATGAACACTGTTTGAACGGAATATCTGCGACTGTTAATCAGGCCGGTCGGGCCGCAGTAAGCCGCGCGCCGATGGCTAACGTTAGCCGAGTCGCCTGGCTGGGGAACTAGGACTCGAACCTAGAACGACGGTACCAAAAACCGCTGTGTTACCATTACACCATTCCCCAACGAGCCGGCGTGACGTCGCCGCCCGGCGCGAGCCCGGTCAGATAGCGTGGGATGGCCGGTGTTGCAACGGCGGCGCCCGATCTCTATAGACCACCCTCCTAAATCGGAGTGTGGCTCAGTCTGGTAGAGCACCGCGTTCGGGACGCGGGGGTCGCAGGTTCGAATCCTGCCACTCCGACCAAACTCCCGCCAAGCGTAGCGCCTCGACAGCGTCGATGGCGGCGGTGCAGGCCTGGGAATAGACAGGGCCGTCCATGAAACATTTCCTGACCACCATCGCCGGTGTCTTCGTCGGCCTCGCCTTGTTTTTCATCGGCGTGCCGATCCTGGTGCTGATGTGGGCCGCGGCGGCGGCCCGACCTACGCCGGTGGGCGACACCAGCGTCCTGGTGCTGGACCTGCGCGGCGGCCTTGCCGATCAGGGACCCCACGGCCCCTTCGCCAGCTTGGCGGGCAAGACCGGCTCGGTGCTGGGCATCGAAGAGACGCTGACTGCCGCCGAGCGCGACAGTCATATCAAAGGCCTGTTGGTGCGCCTTCCCGAGGGGGGGCTGCCCCCGGCTGCCGCTGATGAGCTTCGCCTTGCATTCAAACGCTTTCGTGCCGCCGGCAAGCCCATACTGGCCCATGGCCAGGGCCTCTATGCCGACGCCATGGTGCTATCCACCTATGAGCTGGCGGCCGCGTCGGGCGATGTGTGGATGCAGCCCGCTTCGAGTTTCCAGGCCACCGGCCTTTCCCGCGAGGACATTTTCTTCAAAGGCTTCTTTGATCGCCACGGCGTCAAGCCCGACTACCAGCAGCGGTATGAGTTCAAGAACGCCGTCAATCCCTACCTCTACAGCGACTACACCCCGGCCCATCGCGAAGCCGAACTTTCGTGGATGAGCTCGGTCTATGGGGTTGTGCTGGCCGATGTGGCGGCCGATCGCGGCCGGCCCCTGGCCCAGATCAAGAGCCTGATCGAGGCTGGCCCCTATACGGCGGAATTGGCCCAGGCCAACGGCCTGATCGACCACGTGGGAGAGGTCAAGGCGGCGGAGAAGGCGATACTGGCCAAGGCGGGCAATGGGGCCAAGCTGGTGACGCTCGATGCCTACGCCGCTCAGGCCGGCCGCGCACCCGCCAGCGGTGGCGCGGGCTCGACCATCGCGGTGATTTCGGTCGAGGGCGACATCATGACCGGTCAAGGCGGATCGGGCGCCGGCCCGTTCAGCGGCAGCTCGACCATTCGGTCGGACGACGTGGAGAAAGCCTTTCAGGCGGCCATCGACGATGCGGACGTCAAGGCCATCGTGTTCCGGATTTCCTCGCCCGGGGGGTCGGACACGGCGTCCGAGCAGATCCTCTCGGCGGTTCGGGCGGCCAAGGCGGCTGGCAAGCCGGTGGTGGTCAGCATGGGAACCTACGCCGCCTCCGGCGGCTATTGGATCGCCTCGCAGGCTTCGCGCATCGTCGCCGAGCCGACCACCCTGACCGGCTCGATCGGCGTGTTCGGCGGTAAGTTCGCCGTGGGTGAAGCGCTCGGAAAATTCGGGGTCGACATGCGGGGCCTCAAGGTTGGCGGAGATTGGGCCGACGCCTTTTCCACCGCCGCGCCGATGAGCACGACCCAGCGCGCGGCCTTCTCCGCCTGGATGGACGGCATCTATGACGGCTTCGTCACAAGGGTCGCCGAGGGCCGGCGATTGCCGGTGGCGCGGGTGCGCGAGATCGCCAAGGGTCGGGTCTGGACCGGCGCCCAGGCCCAGACTTTGGGTCTGGTCGATCAGATCGGCGATTTCCATGACGCCGTCATCGTCGCCAAGCAGCTAGGGGGCGTCGCCGGCCAGGCTCGGCTGAAATCCTTCGACGCCGACACTTCGCCGCTGGACGCGGTCAAGCGCATGTTCGGTCTGTCAACGAGCGTGGCCGAGATAGTTTCGGCGGTGGGCCAGTGGGGAGACAGTCCGTCGGCGAGGGCGCTGGCGCGACAGGTGGCAGACTCTGCGTTACGTGCGCAGGGCGCGGCCGTCCTGGCGCCGCGCTTGGTTGATTGAGGCCCTTAGGCGGGGATGACGTCGAAGGCGATGCTCAAGCGGTTATCGTTCCCTGAAAAGGGTACGGTGCCGTGCCACATATAGGAGGGGAACAGTATCAGCTGACCCGCCTTGGGCTTGAGAAAATACTCCGGCCCCAGCGCCGGTTCCGTCGGAATGCCTGGCGCCCCGAAAGTGAGCCAGCCGGCTGGTCCCTTGTCGACAGCGGCCGGAATCGAGATGTGGCATGCCGACGATATCCATCCCATCGGATGATGGTGGTTGACGTGATATCCGCCGGGTCGCAGTACGACCGACCATGCACCGTCAAAGGCGTAGGACAGTCCAGCGCGCTTTGCCAACCAGTGGCGCCGTTGGACGAATTTATCGATGTAATTCAAGATGTGGGGGTGGATCGCCCTGAAGAAGGCTCGGATCACCGGCGCTGCGTCGAGTGTCAGGCTCTGAAAGGTCTGCGATCCGGTGCGGATGGACTGGCCTACGGGGTGACCCGGGAGCTGCGCGCGCGTTCGCAGGTGAATTGCTAGATCTTTGAGATAGGCTTCCAGCGAGGGCCAATCTGGGGGTGTATCGAGGCCGTGGACGTCGATCATGTTGGAATAGTCGTGGAGTTCCTGGTAGCGCCCGTCGCCGAGAAGGCGCCAAGCCGTCGCGGTTAGCGCGATTGCCCGCTGGTCCAGCGGCCACCTTTGGCGGACTCGCTCGGCGAGGCCTGCCGCTACGTCGGGACGTCCGGCGGCGAGGTTCACCTGGCATAGCGCCAGGATTACCGAGGGATCGTCGGGCGCGGCGGCTTGCGCACGTTCGGCATGGTCCAGCGCACCATGAGGATCGGTCCAGGCCAGGGTCAGCGCCGCCTGCACCTGCGTTGAGGCGTCGGCCTGCGACACGGCTAGAGCCTGGGTGAGCAGTTGATAGGCGCCTTCGCGTCGCCCGGCGGATTCCAACAGTTGGGCCTTGACGCGACTAAGGGCGCCGTCGCCTGGACGCACACCCAGCGCCGCGTCGAGATAGTACGAAGCAGCGTCGAGATCCTGCCTCCGTCGCCAGATAAGCTGCGCCAAGTCGGCATGGACATCGGCATCGAACGGACGACGTCCGATCGCGTCAATGAATTGCCGCTCCGCATCGTCGAACTGTCCAAGCCCTTGGGCCGCGCGGGCAAGCACCAAAGTTGTTTGGGGAGAGACCAATCCTTTCGCTTGGGCTCGGTGAGCGGCCGCTGCGCTGGACTCGAACCTTTCAGCATCGCCGAGCGCGGCGGCTAGATTGTGCTCGGCCACCGCACTGGAAGGCGAGCCCAGGACAGCTCTGGCGAAGACCTCGATCGCCTCGGCAATCCGACGATTTGTCTTCAGCGCAACGGCATATGCGGTCAAAACGCTAAGCCCGGCGGATGGGTCTTTGCCGAATTCTCTGATCAGTTCGAGCGCTTCGGGAGCCTGCTCCGTCTCCACCAGTAAATATACCAACTGAACGGCGGCCTTCGATCTCAGGCCGCCTTGGACCGAGGCCATCACCCCGCGAAGAATATTGACGGCCTCCGAGGTCGCGCCGCATAAATGCCTAGCCTCGGCCAAAGTAAGATGGGCCTCTGGAAAATCGGGCTTCTTTTTGATCAGGTCGAGAAGTATTTCGACGGCCTCAACGGCGCGATCCTGGGCAATAAGCGCCCTGGGTGCGTCAAGAGCGGCGAGCGCGATCCACGACCGCTGCGCGTGGGGGAATGACGGCCCGCTAACCAAAGTAGCCATATTTTTTCACCCAAGGATCGATCACCTGGATTGCCGGTTTGATCGACGCCGCATACCGGCGCCACTGACCGACGCCCTCAGCGGTGAGTCCGCGGCGGACTTGCGCCGCGCTCGGTGTGCGAATGTCACGTCGTTTCGCGGTTGATGCGAAATCCCTCATTCGATCTGACCATTCCAAATCCAGGAATTTACAGACAGCTCTTGTCTCTTCATCGAAGTCTTCAACAAGAGATTCATGACGATGCACGTACCATGCGATTGGTATCCACGATTTGTAAAGTTCGGCAAGCTGCATAACGCTGTCATACATTTCGGCGGTCCTGACTAAATCAGTATACTCTACTACAAGTTTATTGGGCTGAAACCGCCGTCTAAAGCAACTTAGGACTACATCGCGCGGATCGCGAAGGCAAAATAATATTTTTGAATCTGGAAACAACTTCGCGATAAGGGGAATGAAGATCGTGTTCAGTGGTGTCTTGTCGATAAATACACGTGACGTCCTGTCGACACCAAATCCAGCAACGCGGCGCCAATACTCACGTCTTAAAAAGTCAGCTTCCGGAACGGACAGCGCCATTAGGCGGTCCAGCGCTGCTGCGTCGTCGAAATAGTCGTCGAGGAACGGCTCAATCGTTGATTTTTCTTCCAGCGCTACGATACTTGGATGACTTGCGAGCACCTGTTCCAGCAACGTGGTCCCCGATCGCGGAAATCCCAACAGGAACACGTGCTTCTGTCCTCCAGTAGCCGTGGAAACGTCCTCTGTCGCCGGCGCAGACCAGGGCGCGGAGATCCGCTGCTCGAAATAGCATTTCAGGCGCCGACATAGTTCAACACCTAATTCGATGCCCGCCTCGTTCGCTCCAGAAACGTAGACGTGTCGGAGGGCGGCGTTGGCGGCCTCGTAGGCCGGAAAGGCATCGTTGGGGCGGTCCAGCAGATCCAGGGCGTCCGCAAGAACTCTGTAGGCCGAGGCTTGATGCAGCGCCGATAGGCCACCGCGCGCCAGCAATGCGGATATCCCGACCTCAACGTCCTGGTATTGGCCCTCGCGCAACTGAATCATGCTTAAAGTCAGGACTGCGGCTGGCTGACCCGGGTCCAGTTCCAGCGCGCGGATGGCGTGACTCCTGGCCTCTGCGAAGTCGCTCCTTTCAAAGGCCAGAGCGGCGATTGCGCCGAGTGGTTCACCATTGAGCGGATCAATGGAAAAGGCAGTGCGAAAGGCTTCCAAAGCACCGACTGGATCGCCGAGGGCCGAAAGCGCGACACCGCGTCCTTGATGGCCGCGCGCAAATTCCGGATGAATGCTGACTGCGGCTTCGAACGCCTTCAGCGCTTCTGCGGGGCGCCCGCTTTTCGACAGGCAGTCGCCCAGCGCGCTCCGCAGAAGTGGATCGTTCGGCGCGACCTGCAGCCCTCGGTGCAATACCCCCAGAGCTCGACTGTAGTCGCCCTCAAGCTCTAGCTGATAAGCAACCAGATTGAAAATAAGCGCCGATTCGTGGCCGGAGGATAACGCTGACTGAGCAATTTCCACCGCCTTGGGAAGGTTATCCCTCGATATAAAATCCGCAATCTGCGATTCAAAATTATCCATTCCACAATATTCCACTAAATATATCAATATTAATAATTATTTGGGCAAGGAGCCATCGTTATCATTGAATTTATCCATAGAGTCCATAACTTTTCCAATCAATAATCGTTCATTTAGTGATATTCTGGGGTTCCAGACATCACAAATCAGTATTGCACGAACTTGATTGCTGTCATTCCAGGCTTCGTGTTCGATGGTATCATCGAAAACCCACGCCTCCCCGACCTTCCATTGGCGGATTTCCGCCCCTACGCGAAAACCGCAGTCTGGCGGCACGATCAAAGGCAGGTGAAGTACTAGTCGCGTATTTGCGACGCCCATGTGCGGTGGAATCCGCGTCCCAGGTTGAAGCGCGGAGAACATCGCGGCCGGGGAACGGTTGGGCAGATTGGCCTGTGGAACTTTGGCCAGGGCGGCTATTGTGTTTGGACAGACCGCCGCGTTGGCTGCAACTTGGACGCCTCGTTCGATCAGATGGAAGGCTTGCCAGCGGTTCGAATGATTGAGCTCGGCCCACTGGTCGAGCGGAACGGTATCGGGATAGGCGATATAGGGAACGAAGTCTGCGGGTTGATCACACAGGACAGCCAGTAGTTCCTGGCAGATTGCCGGCGTTTGGGCCTCTAGGCCCGCGAGCCACGGAAATTCATCCCGCTCGTAAAATTCGATTGCGGGGAGGCCCGGAAAATAAAATTCCGCCGGTTCCTGCCGATAGCGTGCCCTTCGTCCAAGGGTAATATCCACAAAAGCCTTAAGCCGGTTCCGCTCCGGCAATGTGCAGCGGTCAAGTTCGCCGTCAATTGACCTTGTAATATACGTGTTCAACTCGGTGACATGGCGTTGGTTAAGGTTGCGGGCTCGTCGGACGGCCTCCAGGGTGGGCGGATCAAGGTTATGATCGGCCGGCGCTTGGCCTAGCGCGATTCCATAGGCCGACGCAGCGTCGCGCAACTTCCCTTGACGCTCGAGAATGGATGCTCGCGAAAGAAGGGCCACGAAGCTGCGAGGGTCCAGCCGCAGTGCGCCATCCAAGGCGTCGAGGCTGCTTTCCAGATCACCCAAGGCGCGACAGGCCGCCGCCAAGCTAAGCCAGGCAGAAAAATCTCGCGGTTCGGAACTCACCAGCTTTTGCAGGACTTCACGGGCAGCCACGAAATCTCGTGTGGCCATCGCTCGTTTGCCAGCTTGGTGTAGCACCCGGATATCCAGGCCAGTATCCGATGTGACCACTCGGCTCGTCTCCACGGGCTGAAGGGCTAGAACGAAAAACGACGGCCCGCAAGGGCCGCCGCCATCGTCGCCAAGCCCAGGCTCGTTATTAGAAGTCGGCTGTCACACCGATGAACACATTGCGGCCGACTGCGTCGTAGACACCGGGATAGGTGTTACCGTTGCCGAAGCTAGACGTGCCGGCTACGCCAAGATTGTTAGCGTCCAACACGGGTGGATCAACATCGAATATATTGTTGATCCCGAACCGAAACGTATAGCGATCTTTGAGCCGATAGGTGCCTGCAAGATCAAAATAGCTATAGGATCTGATCTTCGCGTCGATTGTGTCGACGAAACCCACCCCGTTCTGAGCCATGAAAGGATTGGAGGTATTGAGGTCGAGACTTACTGAACTCAAATAGCGCCAATTTACCGACACGGCGAGATTCCATGGCGTGTTCCATGTCATCCGGGTTTCCGACTTGAACTTCGATTGAGGTTGACCGCAAACCGGACCGAAGAAACCGGAGCAATCGTAGGTGCCCTTACCGGCGATCGGCTCAGTGGTGTATTTATCGGTGTAGGTCCCTAAGAAATTGAGATCGACTGTACCATGATCACCGAGATTAAGATCAGAGAGATGAATCCGATAGCTGGCGCCGAAATCAATCCCCGAGGTTTTGATTGATCCGGAATTGACGTATGTATCGATTACGTAGCCGTCGTTCAGAGTGATGCCGAACAAGTCACCGCCATTGGCGCCCGGAGAACGGTGGATCAGTCCGCAGAAAAACTGGTTGCCGCTGGCGCACTGCGACAAGATGACCCCACCCGTGTAGGTGGTGATGGGCTTGTTGATCCGGATATCGAAGTAATCAATCGTAAAGTTTAGACCTGGAATGAAATGCGGTTGCAGCACTAACCCAACAGTGTAGGTGTCCGCCTCCTCAGGTTTCAGCAACTGGTTGCCGCCTGTGAGGCTGCTGCACTGAGCGGCCGGGCACGGTGTAATCTGGCCATAGACCCCCCGCGGCGCATTCACGGTGCCTGGGGGAGAAACGCCCTGCTGTTCGCACTGAGCCAGAGTTTGTGACGGGGCTGATCCGGCGCACGGGTCATTAAACGAAGCATTCCCCACGACTTGAGGCGTGTAGAGCTCAACTATATTCGGCGACCGAACTGCACGGTTGTAACCGCCGCGCAAACGGATGTCCTCGGTGATCTGCCAATCTCCGGCGAACTTATAGGCATGTGTATCGACCGAGTTCGAGGCGTAACCATAGTGTGAGAATCGATAACCCAACTCAGCCGACAGCCTCTTCACGAATGGCAAATCTTCGGCAATCGGAATCCTCATCTCGCCAAACGCTTCTCTAACGTTGAAAGCGCCGCTCGCTGGCGGGTTCACGCCACCCGCCCCCGACAGATCCCCTGAGGCAAAAGCGTTGTCGACGCTAAGGCCGAGCGTTTCGCGGCGATATTCGCCGCCAAACGCTACGCCAACACCGTCTTTGCTCAACGGGCTCTTAATACCGTAGCGGCCCAAGTCCCCGGTGACTGAAAGGGTGGCGACCTGCTCGGTAGTACTTCCCGACTTCAGCGCCGGTTCGGTAACGTAACCAATCTGGGCGGGGGTCAACCCCTGGGAAAGCGGCATAAAAATATTGAGCGGTATACAACCGGAGTGACCTGAAAGGCAGGTCGGACCGTTTGGCCCTTGCACGGCAAGCAGTGCGTCCTGGATTTTCGCGATCGAGTAGTCACCGGTAAAAACTTCGGTGAAGCTCGTTTTCCCATATTGGAAATCCGCGTCATATCGCCAACCTTGGCCGATATCGCCGCGCAAGCCAGTATTGACTGTATAGGCAGTGTGTTTCAAATCTGTTGTGCGGGGAACGCCAGCAAACCGATAGGCAATCTTCAATTGATCGGAGATCCCCCTCGTCACAATTGACGATTGATCCGGAGCGTTAGGACCGCAGATTGTTGCCTGCTGGTTGCCCGTCAAAAAGGGGTTCGCGCAATTAATAGCGTAGACAGGACCGCTGTTGGAAAACAGCCCGCTGGGGGCGGCTTGGCTCAGCTGATTGTCATCAGCGAACATAAGACTCGAGTAAACCTCAAAGGCTGGTTTAATCTCATAATGGGCAAAAAACCCTGCTGTGTAGAGTTCGTCGTGTTGTTGATAATAGTTATACGGACCGAAGTTGAATGCGAACTTGCTACGCGAGTAGGGCACGAAACCGGCTTTGTTTGCCGGATCGTTGGCGTAGCTGGCTGTTCCTGGGCCAAGGAAGAAGCGGCCAAACGCGGAGTTGCTCGAGCCCTGGCAGACATGTGTATCGTAGGTGTTTGTCGTCGACTGCACGCTGGAAATGCCGCAAGCGCCATAGTCGCGCCGGCTTTGCGCCAGCGGCTCAATGTCGCGATAGCCGACGTAGGCGGTGATGTTGCCTTTGTGATCGGGAGAATTGGTGCCGACAACAACCGTCGCGGTGTAGGTCTGAGCGTCGGTCTGGTTCATTGGCAATGCGATCGGGTTGATCACGCCCAGGGCATTAAAGTTCTGAACGGTTTGCCGGTCAGCCACGCTGCCATTCTCGTGAGTGGCGAAACCAAATTGAGCGTCGACACGAACGCCCTCAAAATCTTTTTTCATTATGAAGTTTACAACACCGGCCACGGCATCGGAGCCATAGACGGCCGAAGCACCCCCGGTGATGACTTCAACTCTGTCAACTAACGCAGCCGGGATATTGTTCACATCCGGCGAGGGGGTAATCGGGTCACCCGGCATGAGTCTGCTGCCGTTCACCAAGACCAAAGTTCGTTTCGAGCCAAGGCCGCGCAGGCTGACGGTCGCCGTGCCGGAGGCGCCGTTGTCGACGCCTTGATTGTATTCCGGGAGGACGGAGGGCAGGTTCTGGAGCATCGACTCGACGGACACAGTGCCCTGTAGCTTGAGCTCGTTGGATGTGACGACGCTTAGCGGACTCACACTGGTCAGGTTGGCCTGGGGGATGCGGGTGCCGGTGACGATCAGTTCCTGCGGTGCCTCATCCGCCGCAAACGCGGTAGACCCGATTAGTAGGGCGAAACCGGTTATCATCGACGACGCCAACAACCTGGCGCGGTGTGTTCCTAGATTCAAGTTGATGTCCTCCAACGGGTTACATCGCCATTCCGTAAGGGGCGGCATACCGTTTGCGTGAATGATTCCCGAGCGAGTGTCCCCCCGGTTGGGGCATTTATGGACCGAGTGCGCAGCGGGTCAACAATCATTGCACCCCGGCAATCCGATCGCGAGGAACCTGTCACTTTCCAGTCACAGATTGCGTGTCGGGCCCGGAGCGGGGTCTAATCAACTAGCAATTTAGCGTAAGAAGGCTCCGGACATGGTGGATTTGCTGCGGCAAACAAGATTTCTGGCCCTTTTGGCGATCACGTTAACCCCGTCCCTGGTCCAGGCCGCCAAACCCCCGCCGGTGCGGGCGCCTGCGATCCAATTACTGCTGGACTGTCGCGCCATTAATGATGATCCGGGGCGACTGGCTTGTTTTGATAAGGGGGTGGCGGCTCTGTATCAGGCCGAGCATTCCGGCGATCTGGTCACTATCGACCGGGAGCAACGCCGGGAAGTTCGCCGCCAAGCTTTTGGCCTAACTCTTCCCTCGTTGGCCATGTTCGACAAGGGCGACAAGGCCGAGGAGGCAGACCGGATCGATATCGTGATTGCCGAGGCGACGCGCGATCCTTTGGGGCGCTGGCTTTTCAAGCTCGGTGATGGGGCCCTCTGGCGACAGTTCGAAGCCAGCGACCCGGTTAGGACGCCTCACGCTGGATCGAAGGGCCTCATCCGCCGGGGCGCGCTCGGAGGGTTTTTCATGAACTTGGATGGCCAACCGTCATACCGTGTCCGCCGCGAAAACTGAACCGGGTCCGCATCCAGGGGCTAGAAGTTGACTCGGGCGCCGACCTTGAAGGCTCGACCATAGATCCCGGCATTGGCCCAGGCGGGGTTATAGTTGTTGCCGCCATAGGTGCTGGGATCATAGGGCGGGGCGCGGTCAAACAGGTTCATGACGTCCACATAAAGCTGCATATGATTGTTGACGTCATAGCTGGCGTGAGCATCGACATCCCAAAACGCCTTGACCTTGCATTGGACGATCGTGCCATCCAGGTAGGTGGTGTTGATTGAGCTGTTGTAGCAGGTGGATTGCGCGCCCGTGTCGATATCGTCGGCTTTCAGCACGTAACCGTCAGTGTAATAGACGGTGGCCGAAAGCGTAAGCGGCCCCCTGGAAACCGTGTTCTGCCAGTTTAGACGAAGCTTTGGCGTGCCGGACGCCGAAACGGCGTTATAGGGGCCGATGGTGCCGGCATAGTGCTGGGTTATGGTCTGACTCGGATTGTTGGGATCAGCGGCCGTCAAATCGAGACGGATCGTATAGTTCCCGTCCACTGCGGTAGTGTATTTGATGCCGTAGGGCAGATTGAACCGTCCAATGGCCCCGAAATCATAGCCTTCGGTCAACTGCGAATTGAGGTTCGCAAACGTCAAGTCGACGAAACCGGGCAACGTGAGGGCGTTCGGAAAATTGGGATCGGGAACGCCTGGGATGATTTTGCAGCCCCCGGGCGGCGCGGCGGTTCCATTGAAATAGGCATTGAGCGCCGGCTGCAGGCAACCGGTGTCCGCCGCGATCACCTGCTTCTTCTTGATATGGTAATAGTCGAACGAAAGGCTGATCTGCGGTATCGGATCGAGCACGATGCCGACGGTGAAGTTCCGCGAAGTTTCCGGCTTCAGGTTCGGATTGGCCAGGGTGGTTTGACCCAGGCTGTAGACCTGGCCGTATCCGTCGTTGCCGTGGGCGGCTTGAAACGCGGCCGGAGCGTTGGCGTTTACGAAGCCGGTGGTGGGAAACGAGTTGGCTTCGGCGAAGCTGGGAATACGGAAGCCCTCCGAATAGGTCGAGCGGAAGGTGACCTGTTTGATCGGCTGGAAGCGGCTACCGATCTTGGGCGAAAAGGCGCTGGCTCCGGTCGAATACCAGTCGTAGCGACCGCTCACATTCACATCGAACTGCCGAAAGATCGGCGCGTCAAATTCAAAGGCCACCGCCTCGGTGGTCCGGTTCCCGATCGCGCCGAACGGATTGATGGTGAAGTAGCGCTGCGTCGGTCCGTTCGCGTCGGTGTTGGCGGTTGGATTGTAAATTGACTCATAGCGAAAGGCGGCGACCAGGCCCAATTGCAAAGGCCCGCCCGGCAAGGTGAACAGGTCCCGGGTCAATGTTCCCTGCACCTGACCCAATTTGGAATTGGAATTCTGATCGTTTTCGGGTGAGATAAAATTTCTGACTGTTTGACTGTTGGCTGCTGGGTTGACGAAATTGTAGGAACCATCGGCAACCGCCGACAAAAGGTGCGCTATGTAAAGGTCACCCTTGGCAATGTTGCTTAACAGGCTCTCCGAGAAAGTACCCTCAACGTTATAATTCCATTGCCCGTGGAAATCGAAAACGCCTTTGACCCCGCCTGCGACGCGATAGGTCGACGAAATTTGCTCGCTGATGCTGGGTATGTCCCCGAACCGATAGACAATCTTGGCTTCCTGACCCATGGCGGCGAACGGATTGTTAGGATTGAGTGTTCCATTGGCTGCGCTGCAATTGACGCCGCCGGCGCAGACATACACCGGTAATAATAGTCCGGGGGTCCCCGCCGTCAGGTAGGGGGGGAGTCCCAAGGCGCCGGGCGTCGCCTGTTGCCGAATGTTTGACGGCGTCGAACCCGCAAGCACGTCATTGCGATAGTAATTGAGGGCGAGGTAGGCCTCCGCATTGGCCCCGAGCAATTTCGTGCCGCGAAACGAGACGCTGACGCGCTTATCGTCAGGCGAGATCACGCCATAGTTTGAGATGAGATCCTGTTGGCATAAGGTTACTGGGCCGGTGTCGATGCCCGAAGCCCCACCCGCTGCCGCCTGTTCGGGTGTGACGGTGATGGACCTCAGGCCGCGGCAGCCCGCCGCCGGATTCAGCAGTTGGTAGTCGCCGACAAACTGGCCCGCCACCGGATCGTAGGGGCGGACCGTCGCCACGCTGGAGGCCCCCACGCCCTGAAAAGAGCCGTCGAACTGCAATCCGTTGACCGTGTTGTTTGACCGGCAAGTCGTGGTCCCTGGATTCATCGTGCTCGGACCGCAAGTCCTGCTGTTGTCTGACGTATTAAATGGGTAGCCGCGATCATTATTCAGTAATTGCGAGTCGTGTTGGTATTCCACCCCCAGATAGACATTGTAGCCGTCGGAATGCAGATCGCCGTGCCCGACCAGGGCCTGGACGTTGATATTGCCGCCGCCGCCCTCCTGGGTGGCGCCACCTTCAATCTTGAAGGTCAGACCTTGGAAGGTTTTCTTGGTGATCACATT
>JAYTXV010000471.1:0-6058 GCA_043742805.1 Caulobacteraceae bacterium
CGTCGAATGACCGGCTGCGGGTGGCTTGCTGGAAATCGGACCACTTGATCTTGACCGTCACCGTGCGGCCCCGCGCGGCGGTCTTCTGACACCACGCCCAGACATCACTGGCCATCGACAGCACCCCGGCCTCGATCGCGGCTGGATCAGTCAGATCGTCGGCGAAGGTGGTCTCGGATCCGGATGACTTGCGCTCCCGGTTGGGGTTGACGGCGCGGTGGTCTTCGCCGCGAGCGATCCCATGGTACCAGTCGGCGGATTTACCGAACTGGCGTCGCAGCTCCAGGAGGGAAAGGGCTTTCAGGTCGGCGCCGGTCTGGATGCCCAGGTCGTGCATCTTTTTCGCCATCACCGGTCCCACGCCGTGAAACCTGGCCACCGGCAGGGTGGCGACAAACGCCTCGCCCATATCGGGCGTGATCGCGAATTGGCCGTTGGGCTTGCGCTGGCTTGAGGCGATCTTGGCCAGGAACTTGTTGTAGGAGACTCCCGCTGAGGCGTTCAGGCCGGTTTGCTGGGCGATGCGGGCGCGGATCGCCCGGGCCGTGGCCCAGGCGGTGGCGATGTCCCGGCGATTTTGCGTGACGTCCAGATAGGCTTCATCGAGGGCCAGGGGCTCGATCAGGTCGGTGTAGTCGGCGAAGATCGCATGAATCTGGCGGGAGACATCTCGGTAGACCTCGAACCTGGGCGAGACGAACACCAGCTCCGGGCAGCGCCGCATGGCGGTGACCGCCGGCAACGCCGAGCGAACGCCGAAGGCCCGGGCCTCGTAGCTGGCGGCCGCGACCACCCCGCGCTTCGCCGGGTAGCCGACCGCAACGGGCCGGCCCCTAAGCTCCGACCGGTCGCGCTGTTCCACGGACGCGTAGAAGGCGTCCATATCGACGTGAATGACCTTGCGCACACTCGGCTCGCTCATGGAGCAGGAGCCTAGCACTGATGGAACAAATTAAGAACAGGTCTTAAGCGCAGCCTAATCGGCGTTCAGGCGGGTCCGCAGTTCCTTGCCGCTTTTGAAGAAGGGTACGTGTTTGGCTTTTACTTGGACCGCCTCGCCGGTGCGGGGGTTGCGACCCGGGCGTCCGGGGCGGCTGCGCACCGAGAACGCGCCGAAGCCGCGCAGTTCGACCCGGCCGCCGGATTCAAGCGCTTCGATCATGCATTCGAGGATGACTGAGACCACGCGTTCGACATCGCGTTGGGTCAGGTGCGGATTCTCCGCCGCCAGCGCCTCGATCAACTCCGATTTAATCATGACGCTCTTCGCCCCCCAGAAGGCGATCCAATCCGATTTAGCATTAACTTCTAGAGCTTTGCACGGCCCCACGACTCTTGTCGGCCTTGGCGCGGTCTTTGCTCTGAAAGGTCGGACACGCCATCACCCCGTCGGGGCGATGGCGTGTTTACCCTTACTCCTTGCTGGACGCCTTTTCCCGTAGCGCCGCACCCAGGATGTCTCCTAGTGACGCTCCGCTGTCCGACGAACCGAACTTCTCGATCGTTTGCTTGTCCTCGGCCATTTCCAGGGCCTTGACCGACAGTCCCACCCGGCGGGCGGCCTTGTCGACATTGGTGACCTGCGCGTCCAAACGATCGCCGACGGCGAAACGTTCCGGGCGCTGTTCCGACCGGTCGCGGGACAGATCGGACTTGCGGATGAAGGCCTGCATCGGCGCGTCGTCGGGCCCGAACTTCACTTCGATACCGCCCGAGGTGATCTCGATGACGGTGGTGGTGACGGTCTGGCCCTTGCGGAACACATCGCCGCTCATCGGATCGCCGGCCAACTGCTTGATGCCCAGGCTGATGCGTTCCTTTTCCACATCGACATCCAGAACCCGCGCCTTGACCATTTCGCCCTTGGGATAGCGCGCGATGGCTTCCTCGCCGGACGCATTCCAGTCGATATCGGACAGGTGCACCATGCCGTCGATGTCGTTGTCGAGGCCGATGAACAGACCGAATTCGGTGGCGTTCTTGACCTCGCCTTCGACCGACGAGCCGACGGGATGCTGTTCGAGGAATAGCTCCCACGGATTGCGCAGGGCCTGTTTGAGACCCAGGCTGACGCGGCGCTTGGAGGCGTCGACGTCGAGCACCACGACCTCGACCTCCTGAGAGGTGGAGACGATCTTGCCGGGATGGACGTTCTTTTTCGTCCAGCTCATTTCCGAAACGTGAACCAGACCCTCGACACCGGCTTCCAGTTCAACAAACGCGCCGTAGTCGGTGATGTTGGTGATCCGGCCGCTGAGCTTGGCGCCGGGCGGATATTTCGCTTCCACGCCGTCCCATGGATCGGACTGCAGCTGCTTCATGCCCAGGCTGATACGCTGGGTATCGGGGTTGATCTTGACGATCTGCACCTTGACGGTGTCGCCCACGGCCAGAACCTGGCTGGGGTGCGAGACGCGCTTCCAGCTCATATCCGTCACGTGCAGCAGGCCGTCGATGCCGCCCAGGTCCACGAACGCGCCGTAGTCGGTGATGTTCTTGACCACGCCGTCGCGGACTTCGCCTTCTTGCAGCTGGCTGACCAGTTCGGTGCGCTGTTCAGCGCGGGCCTCTTCCAGGATTGCCCGGCGCGAGACGACGATATTGCCGCGCGGGCGGTCCATCTTGAGGATCGCGAACGGCTGTTCCTTGCCCATCAGCGGACCGACGTCGCGCACCGGGCGGATATCGACCTGAGAGCCGGGCAGGAAGGCCGAGGCGCCGCCGAGATCGACGGTGAAGCCGCCCTTCACGCGGCCGACGATCGAGCCCATCACCGGCTCGTTCTTGGCGAACACGCCCTCGAGGCGGGTCCATGCTTCCTCGCGGCGGGCCTTGTCGCGGCTGATCACCGCTTCGCCCAGCGCGTTCTCGATCCGCTCGAGGAACACCTCGACGGTGTCGCCGACCTTGAGGGTGGGCTTGCCGGCGTCATCGACGCCGAATTCCTTGACTGGGATCCGGCCCTCGGTTTTCAGACCGACGTCGATGATCGCGAAATCCTTTTCGATCGCCGCCACCAGGCCCTTGACCACGGTGCCTTCGGCGAAATCGCGTCCCCCCATGCTCTCGTTGAGCAAAGCCTCAAAGTCACCCCGCGAGGGGTTCATGGTCATGTCATCAGCCATTGTGTGTTCTTGCTACTCGCCTTGGCAAAATCCCTCTGTGCGTTTTCGCACTTTGGGCGTTGATTAAATGTCGGGATTTCAAGAGGACCCCCGGTCGTCGATGGTTCGGCGCGATGGGATTGACCGATTTAAGGATTTCTCCCATCGGCCGCGCGACGCCTCGACGATGCGCAAGGCCGCATCGAAGGCTGCCCCTATATCGAGATCGGTGGTGTCGAGCAAGACCGCATCCGGCGCGCGCGCCATGGGGGCCGCCGCCCGGCCGCCGTCCCGCGCGTCCCGCCGCAGGATATCCTCCAGGATCGCCTCATAGCCCACCGCCTCGCCGGCGGTCCGCAGCTGGGCGTGGCGCCGCCGGGCCCGGGTCTCGGCGGTGGCGGTGACAAAGATCTTGCAGGGCGCCGTCGGTGCGATGACCGTCCCGATATCCCGCCCATCGAGGATCGCGCCCGGCTCGCGCGCGGCGAACGCGCTCTGGAACGCCCGCAGGGCCGAGCGCACGGCGGGGTGGGCCGCAACCCGGCTGGCCGCTTCGCCCGCCTTTCTGTCGCGCAGGGTGGTGTCGTCCAGGACCGCTGGGTCAAGGGTCTGCGCCGCCCGGGCGGCGTCGGTTTCGTTGTCGGGGTTTCCGCCGGCCTTTTCCACCGCCACGCCAACCGCGCGATAGAGCAGGCCGGTGTCGAGGACCGGCAGGCCGAGGACCCGGCCGAGCCTGGTGGCGATGGCGCCCTTGCCCGACGCGGCCGGCCCGTCGATGGCGACCGTGAAGCCCATGTCAGGTCCCGCCGAATTGGGTGTCGATTTGGGCGCCGAGCCTGCCCATCAGATCGGTGAAGCCGGGGAAGCTGGTGGCGATCATCGCCGGTTCGTCGACGCTGACCGGCGCGCGGGCGGCGAGGCCGAGGATCAGGAAGCTCATGGCGATGCGGTGGTCGCCGTGCGTGGTCGCCGCGGCGCCGCCCGCCACGGGGTGATTTGCCCCCTGGGTTCCCATCACCACCAGCCCCTCGGGCTCCTCCTCGACATGGACACCACAGGCGGCGAGGCCGGCGGCCATCAGCGCGATGCGGTCGCTCTCCTTGATGCGCAACTCGCCCAGGCCGCGCATGATAGTGGGACCCTGGGCGAAGGCGGCGGCCACGGCCAGGATCGGATATTCGTCAATCATCGAGGCCACCCGGGCCTCGGGCACGGTCACGCCGCGCAGGCGGGAATGGCGAGCCGTGATGTCGCCAACGGTTTCCCCGCCCGTCTCATGGATATTATGGATGTCCAGGTCCGCGCCCATTTCCTTCAGGGTCTCGAACAGGCCGCGGCGCAGTGGATTGAGCAGCACGCCCGCCACGGTCACCTCGGATCCGGGGGTGATCAGGGCCGCCACGATCGGAAAGGCCGCGGAGGAGGGGTCGCCTGGAACGCTGACCGGAACACTGGTCAGGGGCTGGCCGCCGCGAACGCCAATCACCCGGCCATCGGGTCCGTCTTCAACCGTCACCTCGGCCCCAAAGGCCCGCAACATCCGTTCGGTGTGGTCACGGGTCAGGATCGGTTCGACGACCTGGGTTTCCCCATCCGCCCGCAGGCCGGCCAGCAGAACGGCCGATTTGACCTGGGCCGACGGCTCGGGAAGCCGATAGCGGATCGCCAACAGGCCGCCGCCCTTGAGGGTCAGCGGCAGGCGGTTTGCCTGGCGGCCAAGCCACTGGGCGCCCATCAGGCCCAGAGGCTTCAGCACCCGGCCCATCGGCCGGCCACGCAGTGAAGAGTCGCCGGTGAAGCTGGCCGCCATCGGGAAGCCGGCCGCCGCGCCCATGATCAGCCGGACGCCGGTTCCGGCGTTGCCGCAGTCTATGATGTCGGAGGGTTCAACAAAGCCGCCGGCCCCCGCCACGCGCCATCGGCCGGGTCCCAGCCGTTCGACGCCCGCGCCGAACGCCGCCATGGCGGCGGCCGTGCGGAGGACGTCTTCGCCTTCGAGCAGCCCCTCGATGTCGGTGACGCCATTGGCCAGCGCGCCCAGGATCAGCGACCGATGTGAGATGGACTTGTCGCCGGGGGCCGCGATCACGCCCTTCAGGGCTCCGGAGAAGCGGGAGATCAGGCCGGTCGGCGCATGGGCCGCCCGCGCCAGAGCCGTATCGGTCATGGAACAGCGTTTCGTCACAAGGGGAAGGGATTGCTTTTGACAGTGGCCCCGCGCCATGGCAAGTGACCGGCCCTTCAATCCAGCCCGTCAAAAGAGGTCGCCGCATTGGCCAATCCCGAACTGGGCGCGAAACAGATTTGCCCAACCTGTTCGTCGAAATTCTACGATCTGGGTCGCCGACCGGCCCACTGCCCTAAATGCGGCGCCGAGTTCGATCCGGAAGAAGCGCTGCGCAACCGCCGCGTTCGCGCCCGGGTGGTCACGCCCGAGGATGACGCCGAGGAGGAAAAACCCGCCGTCGCGGCCGAGTCGGAAGACGGATTCGAGGCCGAGCCCGATGACGCGCCCGAACTGGACGCCGCGGTCGACGACCCACCGCTGACCTCGGATGACGACTCCGAAGAGGCGGACGCCTCGCCCTCCTCTCCCGCCGACGACATCGGCGCCGATTTCGCCGAAGAAGACGACCTGGAAGCCGCTGACGACGACGAGGTGCCGTTCATCGAAGACGAGGACGACGATTTCCCCGACGACGAGATCGACGGCATGGGGCCCGGCGGCGGGGCGGAGGACCAATAGGGGCGTCGACTGAAACTTGTTAGTCGAGGCCCTTGATCGCGCGAGGCGGTGGCACTAGGTTCCGCCGCTTCGCCGCCGGGGTCAGTTCCGACCCGGTCCGAACCCGAATAAGTTCGGGGCTATAGCTCAGCTGGTAGAGCGCTTGAATGGCATTCAAGAGGTCAGCGGTTCGACTCCGCTTAGCTCCACCATGAAGCCCCGCGGGTAA
>JAYTXV010000472.1:0-5008 GCA_043742805.1 Caulobacteraceae bacterium
GGTCGAGGTGCGGGATCTGTTCCACGCCACGCCGGCGCGGCTGAAGTTCATGAAATCGGCCCGGGCCGAAGCCATGGCCATCGCCGAGGCGGTCAAGCGCCAGGCCATGGCCGATGAGTCGGTGGCCTTCAGCCTCGATCTGGATGGCCGTCGAACCCTGCGCCTGCCGTCCGAAACGGCCGGACCCGAGGGGCGCTTAGCCAGGCTGGCGGCGGTCCTGGGCCGGGAGTTCGCCGACAATGCGCTGGCTCTTGACCAGGAACGCGAAGGCGTTCGCCTGACAGGCTATGCCGGTCTTCCGACCTACAACCGGGGCAGCGCCGCGCACCAGTATCTGTTCGTCAACGGCCGTGCGGTGCGCGACCGGCTGCTGCACGGCGCTTTGCGCGCGGCCTATGCCGACTTCCTGGCTCGCGACCGCCATCCGGCCGCCGTGCTCTATCTGACCCTTGATCCGACCCTGGTGGATGTGAACGTCCATCCGGCCAAGGCCGAGGTGCGGTTCCGCGATCCCGCCCTGGCCCGGGGCCTGATCATCGGCGCCTTGCGCCATGTACTGGCCGCCGCCGGTCACCGGGCCTCAACGACAGTCTCCGCCGCCGCCCTGGGCAGCTTCCGGTCGGAACCCAGCGCGGCGGGCTTTTCGGCATGGGCGGCCGGAGGCTGGAAGCCCACCGCCAGCGGCCAGTTGCCCGGCTTCAGCGGCGTGTCGGCCAAGTCCGAATCTTGGACACCGCCTCCCGCGACCGACACCGCCGCCTCGCCGGCCATGCGGGTCGAGGAGGCCGAGCCCGACTATCCGCTGGGCGCGGCGCGAGCCCAGGTCCACGCCACCTACATCGTCTCCCAGACCCGCGACGGGGTGGTGATCGTCGATCAGCACGCGGCGCATGAGCGGCTGGTCTATGAGCGGATGAAGGCGCAGATGGCCGAGGGTGGGGTGGCGCGCCAGACCCTGCTGCTGCCGGAGGTGGTCGAGCTCGATCCGGCCGAGGCGGAACGCGTCTGCGCCCGCATCGACGAACTGGCGGCGCTCGGTCTGGGGCTGGAGCCGTTCGGTCCCGGCGCCGTGCTGGTGCGGGAGACTCCGGCCTTGCTGGGCGACACCGATGTGGCCGGGCTGGTGCGCGACATTGCCGACGACTTGGCCGAGAACGGCGCACCCCTGGCCCTGGGCGAGCGCCTGGCCGAGGTCTGCTCCACCATGGCCTGCCATGGTTCGATTAGGGCTGGCCGCCAGCTCTCGGCGCGGGAGATGAACGCTCTGCTGCGCGAGATGGAGGTCACGCCGCATTCGGGCCAGTGCAACCACGGCCGCCCCACCTATGTGGAGCTCAAGCTGGCCGACATCGAGCGGCTGTTCGGCCGCCGCTGACGGTTTCACGTCGCCAAACTGGGCCGAAGAAACCACACCCGCGCCGCGCCCCAGGATCGGGTGTCCAGAACCGAGAAACCGGGCGCGTCGAGATCGGACTCAGCCGCCCCCAGCTCCACCACGACCAGGGCGTCGTCCGCCAGCCAACGGCCGCCCAGCAAACCCCCTAGCGCCGGCTCCGCGAGACTTTTGGCATAGGGCGGGTCCATGAACACCAGATCGAAGGGCGGCGCATTCACGCCCAAGGAAGCGAGCCGCGTTGCATCCGATCGCCCGGCCTCCGCGTGGTTATCCAGCCGGAGGGTCGCGATGTTGTCGTTTATCGCCGTGATCGCCGCCGGATCGGTGTCGATGAACCGGCAGAAGGCTGCTCCCCGGGAGAGCGCTTCCAGCCCCATAGCCCCGGAACCGGCGAACAGATCGGCCACGCGGGCGTCCTCCAGACCCGGGCTCCAGGCGGCGTGTTCGAGCACATTGAACAGCGCCTGGCGGGTGCGATCGGCGGTTGGGCGGGTGGAGTGTCCCTTCGGCGCCACAAGGGTGCGCCCTCGATGAACACCGGCCACAATTCGCATCGAATCTCCTTTGGTTTCCACTCGGGTTGACGGAAGATTAGCCGGCAAGAACAGTGGAGTCTTCATGAGCGCGCAGGGCGTCTGGGCTGGGTTGGGGGACTCGGTCTTTTTGGCCGGGGTGGAGGATCGCGAGCGCGATCCCGCGCGCCTGATCACCAGCCTGCTCGGCGGGGGCGCCTTGGGTTTTGTCGCCGCCATCTGCGGCATGCTTTTGGTCATGGTGACCTATGCGATCCTGATCGGCGACGGGTCCCGCGGCATGGAGGGCCTGTCGGATGCTGGCCGCCTGGTGAGCGATCCGCTGACCGTCACGCCGGGGCTGACCGTGCTGCGGTTGGTGGTCGCCACGGCGGTCGACGGGGTATTCCTGCTGGTGTTCGTGGCCGCCGCCGCGGCCATCGTGCGCCAGCCCCTGTGGGTCTATGTGGCTGCCGCCGGACGCGTGCGCTGGCGCCTGCTGGGCGTGGGCGTGGCGCTCTCCGCCGCGGCGATGGCGCCGATCGTCGTCGCTGAGCGGGTGCTGAACGCCGGCGGCGCGGAGTTGCCATTCCTGTCGATCTCGCCGGTCACCGGCGATCGGATCATCTATTGCCTGTCGGCTTTGCTGCTGATCCCGGCGGCGGCGGCCGAGGAACTGTTTTTTCGCGGCTGGCTTCTGCGCCAGACCAGCGCCTTTGTGCGCCGACCACTGCCGTTGATCGCCATCACCGCGCTGCTCTTTTCGGCCGCGCATCTCGATTTCAATCCCGAGGCCTTCCTGACACGGGCGCTCATGGGAGCCGGGTTCGCCTATATGGCGCTCAGGCTGGGCGGCATCGAATTCGCCATCGGGGTCCATGCGGTCAACAACATGATGATCGTGCTGTTCCTCCAACCGCTGAGCCTTCAGCAAACGCCCACCCCCGAATTCTCCGCGTTTTCCCTGGTCGAAGACGCGGCGCTGATCGGCGGCTATGTGCTGATCACCGAACTGGTCGCGCGCCTGCCGACCCTGAGGCGCCTGGCCGGGGTGAAAGCCGAGGAGGTCAGCCCGTCGCACGATGTCACGGCGCATTTCAGCTGACTGAATTCAAGGCTTCGTGGGTTTGGCGGGCTTCGGCCCGCGCGCGCGGGGGCTCTTCGGCGCGCCGGTTCCGATCACCTTCTTTTTAGGTCGCGCCCAGCCCGGCTTGTAGGTGATCGGCGGCAGGGGATCGCCCGCCGTGCGGTTGCCGGCGAAGGCCTTGCCCTGTGGCGCCCGACGGTTCTGACCGCCGGCGGCCTTGAACAGCGCCCGATCGCCGGTCGGCATGTTGGCCGGCGAGACCAGCCCGACCAGTTGCTCGCGGATCACCCGCGGCCCCACCTCTTCCACACCGCCGACCTCGAGCGTGCCGAGAGCGAAGGGCCCATAGGCCAGGCGGATCAGCCGGTTGACAGTCAACCCCAGGGCCTCGAGCACGCGCCTCACTTCGCGGTTCTTGCCCTCGGCCAGAGTCAGGGTGAGCCACAGATTGGCGCCCGTCACGCCCTCCTTGGCCTTGTCGAGCCGGGCGTCGATGGGCCCATAGTTCACGCCCTCGACGGTGATGCCGTCCTTGAGCGTATCCAGCCGTGTCTGGTCGATGCGGCCCCAGGCCCGGGCGCGATAGCGCCGTGGCCAGCCGCTGGAGGGCATTTCCAGCGCCCGCGACAGGCCGCCATCGTTGGTCAGCAGCAGCAAGCCTTCCGAACTCAGGTCCAGCCGGCCGACCGAGATCAGCCTGGGCAACTCGGGGGGCAGGGCGTCGAACACCGTCGGCCGGCCCCGGGGATCGTTGTGGCTCGTCACCAGGCCGGCGGGCTTGTGATAGCGGAACACCCGGGTGGCTTCGGCGGCGCCTACCACCTTGCCGTCGACGGCCAGCACATCGCCGGCCTGGACGGTGACTGCCGGCGAGGTCAGGATCTGGCCGTTGAGGGCGACCTTGCCGTCTTCGATCAGCCGCTCGACTTCGCGTCGGGAGGCGACTCCGGCCCGGGCCAGGGCCTTGGCCACGCGGTCGCCGGCCGCTGCTTCGGAAATCTCGACGGGCCTGACCGTGACGGGGGGCGGGCCGGGGGGCCGGCGAGAGGCGGCTTGACCTGGGGGCTTGGGGTCTCTTCGGTGTTTCGGATGGCCGACCATGATCTTCCTACCATGCGCATCGCGCTCGCGCTGGCGCAAGCCGCCGCCGAGGCGGGAGAGGTTCCGGTCGGCGCCGTGATCCTCGATCCCGTCACCGGCAAAGTGGTGGCCCAGGCGGCCAACGCGCCGATCGCCGGCCACGATCCGACCGCCCACGCCGAGATCAGAGTGCTGCGAGCCGCGGGCGCCTTGCTGGGAACCTACCGGCTGACCGGGCTGACCATGGTCGTCACCCTGGAGCCCTGCGCGATGTGCGCCGGCGCCATCAGCCATGCCCGGATCGGGCGGCTGGTTTATGGCGCCGAGGACCCGAAGGGCGGGGCGGTGGTGAATGGGCCACGCCTGTTCGAACAGCCGACCTGTCATTGGCGACCCGAGGTGATCGGCGGCGTTCTGGCCGACGACTGCGGCGAAATCCTGCGCGCGTTCTTCCGAGCCCGTCGCCGTCCTTTAAGCTGATCGCTTGCCCTAGGCGCGCGCCGGTCTGATGATGCGGCAAGGACGCCGACCTGAAGGACGTCCAGTCATTGAGGAGCGCGATATGGGTTTGCTTGAAGGTAAGGTCGCCATCATCACCGGGGCCGGCAACGGATTGGGCGAGGCCTACGCCAAGCTGTTTGCCCGCGAGGGCGCGGCGGTGGTGGTCAACGATCTGGGTGGCGCGCGAGACGGGACAGGGGGCGACATCTCGGCGGCGCAGACGGTGGTCAACGCCATCGAGGCCGAGGGCGGCCGGGCGGTGGCCAACGGCGACGACGTCTCCTCGGTGGCCGGTGGCGAGAACATCCTGAAGGCTGCCATCGACAATTTCGGCCGGGTGGACATCCTGATCAGCAACGCCGGCATATTGCGCGACAAGACCTTCGCCAACACGTCGGAGACCGACTGGGACGCGGTGGTCAAGGTGCATCT
>JAYTXV010000473.1:0-1911 GCA_043742805.1 Caulobacteraceae bacterium
GATCCCGCCATCGATTGGCTGCGGATGGTGGCTATCAACCGATTGACCGGCCACTCGCCAGGGTTCTTCTCCGTCTACACCTTGCCCCCCAACCAGGCCACTTCAGTCGCCAACCAGCTGAAGATCAACCAGAAACGTGGCCAAGCCCCTCCGGAGCGGGACATCGCCGCGGTGATTCTGAAAAAGTCCCGGCAGTTGCTGCGCGATGGTTCGCCCACAGCTCATCCGCCCGCCATCCTGGGAACAGGGCGTTCATTGAGTCTGTCCCACGTCGCCACCGGGACAGTGGCTCTCGTGGTCACCTCGCCGCCCTTCCTCGACATCGTCCAATACGCCCAGGACAACTGGCTACGCTGCTGGTTCGCCGGGATCGACGCCCGGGAGGTCGAAATTACCATGCATCGCACCGAGTCGGCATGGGAAGGGATGGTCCGATCAACCCTGGCAGAGCTGGCGCGCGTGGTGCGTCCTGGCGGCCACGTCGCCTTCGAGGTCGGCGAGGTTCGCGGTGGCAAGGTGCTGCTGGAGCAGGCGGTCTGGCGGGCCGCCGAAGGCTTGCCGTTCGAACGTCTGGCCGTGATGGTGAATCAGCAGGCCTTCACCAAGACCGCCAATTGCTGGGGCGTCGACAACAACACCAAGGGAACGAACACCAACCGGATCGTGCTGTTGAGCCGAACCTGAAGAAAGATTGGTGATCCGAGGACTGGCGGGGTCGCGGACGGGAGCCTTGATTTCGCGCCGATAGCGCTGATAATGATAATCGTTCTCGACTGCTCCTGAACTGGTCCGCACCCTGTCCTCGCTAGCAACTCGCTCCGACCTCGCCGAAACCCTGTTTTCCGCGCCTCTCACGGTCGCTCTGGGCGACCAGCGGCGTGGCTTCAGCGGCATGGTCGTTGGTCTGCGGTTCGACGTTCCGGCCCAGACCGGCGGGGTTTCCAATCAGGAACTCGAGCGCAGGTTGCTGGAAATGGGCTTTGTCGAAGGCGCCCGGGTCGAGATCGTTCATGAAGGTCTGATCGGCCACGATCCTATCGCCGTTCGGCTGGACGACATGCGGGTGGCCATGCGGCGCCGCGAGGCGCGCTGCGTCCTGACCCGCCCCGGGCAAGCGCAATGAACATTGCCGTCGCCCCGATCGATCACGCCTCGGTCGCGACGATCCCGGCTTTGCGCGTGGCTCTGGTGGGCAATCCCAACAGCGGCAAGACCGCCCTTTTCAACGCCCTGACCGGCGCGCGCCAGAAGGTCGCCAACTACGCAGGCGTCACCGTCGAGCGCAAGGAAGGGCGGCTTGTCACGCCCGATGGCCAGGCGATCGTGGTGGTCGACCTGCCAGGCACCTACAGCCTGCGCGCCCGCAGCCCTGACGAGATGGTGACCCGCGACGCAGTTCTGGGGCGCCTCGAAGGAGAGACGCCACCGGACGTGGTGATCTGCGTGGCCGACGCCACCAACCTTCGCCTGGTGCTGCGCCTCGCCCTGGAACTGCGGTCGGTTGGCCGTCCGGTGGTGCTGGCCCTGAACATGACCGATATCGCCGAGCGCCAGGGGCTGGCTATCGATACGGAAGGCTTGTCGCGGGCCCTGGACATGCCCGTGCTGAGCACTGTGGCCACGCGCAAACGAGGGATCGAGGCCCTGGTGGAAGCCGCTCGCGCCGCGTCCGCCTCAAGCGTTCGAGGCGCGGGTGACGTTTGGCGCGAACCCTCCGCGGCGGACCTGCGCGCGCTTCATCACCAAGCCGAGCAAATCCTCAAGGCCACGGTCAAGCCGCCAAAGCGGCCGGACACCTGGACCGGACGCCTCGACGATGTGCTGCTGCATCCGGTGGGCGGCCTGGTGATCCTGTTGGTTTTGCTGTTCGTGATGTTTCAGGCGGTGTTCATCGGCGCAAAGCCGATTATG
>JAYTXV010000474.1:0-1630 GCA_043742805.1 Caulobacteraceae bacterium
TTGAGCGCGGCAAGACCGCCGGCGTGATGAATGGCTTCCAGAGCGGCCATCTCCCGCGACACCCGCGCATCGGCGCGCAGGGTCACCTCTCCGGCCGTGGCGATATAGACATAGGCCAGGAAGGCCGCCGCCGCCGCCGCGAACAGGCCGAGAAACAGCAGAGTCAGGCGAAACGGGGTCGTTCGAAAGACGCGGGGCAGGCCCATGCCGGCGGATATCTCAGGCTTCGAGGCGGTAGCCGGCGCCTCGGACCGTCTGCAGCATCGCCCGGTCGAACCCCTTGTCGATCTTGGATCTCAGCCGGGAGATATGGACGTCGATGACATTGGTCTGGGGGTCGAAGTGATACTCCCAGACCTTTTCCAGCAGCATGGTGCGCGTCACCGATTGGCCTCCGTGACGCATCAGGAATTCCAGCAGTTGGAATTCCCTCGGCTGAAGATCGATTTCCACGCCGGCCCGCCGAACTTCCCGGGCTATCAAGTCCATTTCCAGATCGCCAACTTTCAGCACGGTCTGGACCGAGCCCATTTCCCGCCGCCGGGCCAGGGCCTCGACCCGCGCCAGCAGCTCAGCCAAGGCGTAAGGCTTGACCAGATAGTCGTCGCCGCCGGCGTTCAGGCCCGCCACGCGATCACTGATCTCACCCAGCGCAGAGAGGAACAGCACCGGGGTGCGGTCTCCGTCCCTGCGCAGGGTCTCGACCATGGTCACGCCATCCATGCGTGGCATCATTCGATCGACGATCATCACGTCGAACTGATCGCCTCGCGCCGCCTCGAGTCCGGCTAAGCCGTCGGGCGCCGTCACGCAGCTGTGCGACTGTTCGGACAGGCCCGTAATCATGGCCTGGGAGGCTTCAAGGTCGTCTTCAACAATCAGCAGCCGCATTCGAGCCCCCATCAAACCCAGGCCGACGCCCGCTCGCTGATTCGATCGGCCGCGGGCGCCGGCGTTCTAGCCTTCGATCTTGATCGGCACGAACAGCGACACACCACCGCGCGTCACTTCCAACGGTATGCTGGTGCGCCCGGCCTTTTTCCAGTCGCCGACCGCCGCAGTGACGTCGCCGGCGCTGGCGACTTCGCGATCGCCGGCTCTGACGATCACGTCACCCTTCTTGAGGCCCTTGTCGCCGGCGTCCGAAGTTCCCTTTACCGCCTGGACCAGCACGCCGCGGACGGTCGCGCCGATGCTGTATTGCTGGCGCGATTGCGGATCGATCGGTGTCAGAGACATGCCCAGGACCTGTCCTTTTCCCGAAAGCGGGGCGTTGGGTCCCACGTCGGCGTCATCGTCCGGGCTCACACCGCCGTTCTTGGCGAGTTGCTCTTCCGAGGGGCGAAGACCGGCCTGGATGTCCAGGGTCTTGGGCTTGCCGTTGCGGAAGACATCCAGACGCAGGGTGTCGCCAGCGCGAACCTTGGCCACTTCGCGGGTCAATTCCGATCCGTTGGTGATAGCGTGGCCATTGACGGCGACCACCACATCGCCCGGCATGGCGCCGGCGCGGGCGGCCGGACCGGCGGGCACCAGCCCGGCGACGATAGCGCCCTTGCGGCCGTTCAGGCCCCAGGAGCCGGCCATTTCTTCGTTCAGATCCTGGATCGTCGCGCCGATATAGCCGCGG
>JAYTXV010000475.1:0-13933 GCA_043742805.1 Caulobacteraceae bacterium
CGGCGCAGAGGCGTGCCGGCGCTGTTGCGTTGCTCGGCCTCCGGCGTGTCCCACAGCGCGCGAGCAAAGTCGGTCTTGACCAGACCGGGCGCGACGCAATTGATCCGGATGTTATGGGGCGAAAGTTCGTGGGCGAGGTTTCGGGCCAGCTGGAAATCGGCCGCCTTGGAGATGTTGTAGGCGCCAATGACAGCGTTGCCGCGCAGCCCACCGACCGACGAGACGATGATGATCGCGCCGTCGCGGCGCTCTTTCATCTCCGGCGCGACCATCTGGACCAGCCAGTGGTTGGAGATGATGTTATTGTCGAGAATCTTGCGGAACGCTTCATCGCTGATGCCGCTCATCGGGCCATAGTAGGGATTCGAAGCGGCGTTGCAGACCAGGATATCGATCTTACCAAAGGCCTCACGCGCTGTGTCGACCAGCCGCTGAAGGTCCTCCTTGGAAGAGATGTTGGCGGGGATCGCAATCGCGGCTCCGGGGTATTTGGCATTGATGGCGGCGGCCACCGCCTCGCACGGTCCGGCCTTGCGCGAGGAGATGGTGACCTTGGCCCCGTGTTCGGCCATGCGCTCGGCGATCGCCCGGCCGATGCCCTTGGACGAACCAGTGATCACGGCGACCTTACCGGTCAGATCGAATAACTCCACGGGCGCTCTCCCTTGCATGCCTCATTGAATCGGCGCGCACCATTGAGCGGTGACTGGGCAAGGTCAAGGCGGCGGCCGCATTGCGCGCGATAGCGCCCACCCCCTAAAAGGTGTCATGGCGCAGGGCGAGGCAAGCACGGCGAGCGACACCCGGGCAACGGGCCCGGCGGGCTTCGGCAAAGGCTTCGTGTCGGATACCTGGTATTTCGCGGCACCCTCGCGAGACGTAAAGCCAGGAAAGCTGAAACGCCACGAAATCCTGGGCGAGCCGGTGATGCTGGGCCGGGCGCCGGACGGATCGGTAATCGCCCTGCGGGATGTTTGTCCACACCGCGCCGCGCCGCTGTCGGCCGGACGATTCGTGCGTGAAACTAACGGGACGACCAGCGTCGAATGTCCGTACCACGGGTGGCGGTTCGGCGACGACGGCCGATGCACGGCTATACCCTCCCTCACCGCCGGCCAGGAATTCGATCTGGGTAGGATACGGGTGCGGCGGTTTCCCGTAGTGGAGAGCCAAGGCCTGGTGTTTATCTGGATGGCCGCCGACGGACGGGGCCAAACCCAACCCACCATACCGCCGCCGACATTCCCCGGCGTGGTGGGCGGCGGGCCCAAACTGGTCCTCACCCTCGAACTCGCGGCCCATATCGATCACGCGGTGGTCGGCTTGATGGATCCCGCTCATGGACCCTTTGTCCATCAACAATGGTGGTGGCGCAGTCGGGCGTCGATGCACGCCAAAGCCAAGCGGTTCGAGCCAGCCGACTGCGGTTTCACCATGTCGCGCCACACGCCGTCGGCCAATTCCAGGGCCTACGCCTTATTGGGGGGCCGCCCTCAGACGGAAATTACCTTCCGCCTGCCGGGGCTGCGCTGGGAGCATGTGACGGTGGGCGCGCGGCAGGTGCTGTCGCTGACGTGCCTGACCCCCGTGAATGATACCGCGACACGGATCACCCAGATGCTTTGGTCCGATCATCCGATCTTCACCTTGGCCGCGCCATTGATCCGCGCCGGGGCCTCGCGATTCCTCAAGCAGGACGCCGACATGGTGAACCTGCAGAACCAAGGGCTTAAATTCGATCCGACCCTGATCTGGATTGACGATGCGGATCGACAGGCCCGCTGGTACCACGCCCTCAAGCGCGAATGGGCGGCCAGTCGGACCGAGGGGCGGGCGTTCGTCAATCCCGTGGAGGCGACGACTTTGCGATGGACCAGCTAGACACCTCCCTTATGGCTTCGCCCCAACGGATTTCGACAAGCCGGCAGACTTGGCGTGGCCGATCTGACATTTTCCGCCTAGGCTGGGACGCATGAACTTCAACGCAACGGTTTTCCTGGTGATCGCCATCGTGTGGGCATTGGGCGGTTGTGCTGGCCCACCTGCGGAAAAAGGCCTGCCCGTCGACGCCCTGCACGATGCGATCGCCGTGTCGGTCGGAGATCCGTCGACCTGTGTCCTGCTGGCGGACCGGGTCACGGGCAAGGTGGTCTATCGCTATGGCGAAGCGTTCAATTGCGTGAGAGGCGTGCCGGCCTGTGACCGGCCTGGCGCCATGTCGGCGACCCAGGCGCTAGCCCTGGCCTCGATAGCCGGAGGCCGCGCCGTTAGTTGCCCCTCGAACGCCGATGGGTCTCGAGAGGTTGGATGGGCCGAAGGGCGCGCGACCAGCAAGACTCGCGATCTGGTCTATTCAGCGATGATGGAGGGCGAAAGAGCGCTCCCCGGCCACGAAATCGCCGCCCGCCTCGATGAGGCGTTCCACAAGGCGGGACTTTAGCCGAGGCACTTTTAGCGACGCGCAACGCGTGTTAACCGCATGTTCCGAGTCTCTCTCCCTCGAGGGCCCGTAGCTCAATGGTTAGAGCCGACCGCTCATAACGGTCTGGTTGGGGGTTCGAGTCCCTCCGGGCCTACCACAGCGGCTGCCATGCGACAGTGATCAGCCACGCCGAGCCGTGCATATGGCGCGAGATGTCTAGAAAACCCCAGGGAACCCTTATCTCGACCATCGCCGAGTTATGCCTAATCGCGACCTTGGTCCTATGGCTGGCCACCATCGGCTTGGCCAAAGGCTTCGGCTGGCGCGATTACGACAATGCCAATCCCCGTTCCTAGTCTTTCTACAAAGATGACTGGAAGGCGGGCGCGCTTGGCCCACATCACAACGGACGCGAGGCTCAGCCATACTTTGCCGCGGCGGTCCTGCTTGCAGAACCCCGTAGTGTCAATCAGGGTTTGGCCTATGACTTGGCCATGGCATTTGTCGCAACGGGGCTGGCCTATGTCGCGGCCTAGATGGCCAACAAGTCCCCATTTTGGAGCGTGAGCTGAACAGTGGGATTCCTGGTCAACACCGTAGTTTTCCCGACACCATCGCTGAAATCCCTATTTACGTCGGTCAGGCATCCTCGAATGCGCCCACCGGCGATTCACGCCAAGCGAGACCATCGGCGTTGCAGACCCATCGACCCAGCCGGCGATAATCCTTGCCATCAATAAGTTTGCCGAAGGGCAGCAGTTCTATCAACGCTGCTTCAACATATTGATAGTTGGCGCCGCGCGCGTGTCGCGCGAAGTCCAGTAGTTCGGCCTGGGCCCAACGGATGGCGGCGGTGTCATCCGTGCACCGTTGCTTCAACGGTTCAAGGCGGTTGCCGGGCAAGGCGTTCAGGCGACGCTTGGATGGCGCGTGGCGGAGATCGAGGTTGTAGGTCTGCATCGGAGGTTTCAGGGGCATAGAGATCAATCCCGCCCGGTCAGGCGACGATGATTGGCCTGCACCCGGTCACGATAGAGCGCCACGGCTCGGGCCGGGACAAGATGGGCTTCGCCACTCATTACGCTTCTGACGACCATCGACTGGGCGTCAAAGGCCGCCTGGGCCTTTTCGCTGACCATCAAGGCGGCCTCGGTTTGAGCTTTCGTTCCACCGCAGGCGGCGATGGCCAAACGGAGTCCGATCACGTGGCTCGACTCATAGGTTAGGCGCGCCGTGTCAAGGGACAGGTCGAACCAGGGGTTGCTCGGGGTCTTCATCGACGATCCTCCTGCCGACGACATATTTAACGCGTCCTGCAACCCCAGATATGTTGCAGTGCAGCATGAATTGCAAGCCCATCGAACGGCCGTTTGCGATTGTTTGCGGGCGCTGACGATCGCGGCGGGCGGCGCTATAAGCCATTCATGGCCGAATCCTTCTCAATCCAGACCCTGCCCACCGCAAAATCCGAGCGCTATGAAACCCTGCTCGCCGAGATCAACGCCGTGCTTGACGGCGAAGACAACCGCGTCGCGCGCATGGCGACGGTCACGGCCATGCTCGCCGCGGCGTTCGAGACGTTCTTTTGGACCGGGTTCTACGTGGTTGACGCCAGCCACCCGAACGAATTGGTGATCGGTCCCTACCAGGGAACTCTGGGCTGTCTGAGAATCGCTTTTGGCCGCGGTGTCTGCGGCGCAGCGGCCGCGATGGGCCAGACCGTGGTCGTCGCGGACGTCGGGGCCTTCTCCGATCATATCGCCTGCGATTCGCGATCACGCAGCGAGATCGTGACGCCCGTATTCGACCCCAAGGGTGAACTGATCGCCGTTCTCGATGTCGACAGCACCGAATTGGCCGCCTTCAATGACGAAGACAGAGTCGGCCTTGAAGCCATCGTGCGGAATATATTCGCCAATTAGCGATGTCGAACGAGTTTTGAGGCGAAATAACCCGCTGTAGCGCCCGATGCGGTAAGAAAAGTCCCCCAGCAGAGGTCGAGCAAAGTGATCTTAGTGTCCCAGACGATCAGAGTCGCCTGATTGGTCAGATCATAGGTCGCGTAGCAGAAGAACCCGAAAAGAGCGCCTGTCAGCGTCGCATCCCGCCAGCGGCCACTGCGAATCGCCGGGGCGACGGCGAAGAACACCACCCCCACAAGATAGACCAGATAAAACAGAACCGCCGGCACCATGCGGGGGCTGGCAGCCAGAACCGAGCCCAGGACAGGCCGATACAGGGTGACGCTGGGGGTGGTCAGCCCAATGTAGTCCAGGCCGGCCAGGAGGAGACCCGCGCCAAGCCAAGCAACGATATAGCGCAACATCACATTTGCCCCTGGGCCAAGACGGGCTTCAATCGATAGTGACTGACACCCCAGACCGAGCCGCCACTGTCGCCGAACAGACCCGCCGTCGCCAGGAAAAACACCCGCCAGCGGCGCTTCCACATGGCCGCGTCGGCGCCATACACCGCGCGAAAGATCCCATCGATGGTTTTGGAGTGGCGGTCGAAATTGGCTAGCCAGTCCATGGCTGTACGCCTGTAGTGCTCACCGCTCCAGCGCCACTCTGCTTCGACTTCGAAGAGATTCGGGAAGCGACGAACGAGACCATGACTTGGCATGATACCGCCGGTGAAGAAGTGCTGGGCGATCCAGTCCTCCTTGTCGTTCATGTCAAAGCGATAGGGTGTGTCGCGGTGCGTGAAAACATGGAGAAACAGTCGACCGTCACGGCGCAACCAGCCACCAACCCTTTCCAGAAGCGCCTGCCAGTTGGACATGTGTTCAAACATCTCCACCGACACGATTCGATCAAAACGACTCGCCGCCTGGAAGTCATTCATATCCTGGGTAATCACGGTAAGGTTGGAAAAGCCCTTCTCACGCGCAGTCGCTTCGATGGCGAGGCGTTGGGAATGAGAATTGGAAACTGCGGTTACCCGCGACGCCGGATAGTGCTCCGCCATCCAAAGACTGAGCGAGCCCCAGCCACAACCAAGTTCAAGGATATCATGTCCGTCGAACAGATCGGCGTGGGCGCATGTCTCCGCCAAGGCTTTCTCCTCGGCTTGAGCAAGGGAAAACACGCCATCGCCGTACACGCAGCTGGAATATTTTCGGCGCGGTCCAAGCACTAAGCGAAAGAACTCAGCTGGAACTTCGTAGTGTTGGGCGTTTGCTTCGTCGGTATTTTCCGCGATCGGATGAGCGCGCATATCAAGAGCGAAGTTCGCCTCGGTATCCCTTGGCTCGCTGGTCAGGCGACGACGGGCCCGACCAACGAAATAGCCAATGGCCAAGCGGGTGATGGCGTCGGGGATCGGGGCGCTCTCAACGATGCGGCCGGCGGCGGCGGTCAGACTCATGGATCAGATTCCGGCGGTTTCGGGCGACACGACCCGAGCCCGCGGGGCAGGTTCCGAGAGCGGCATGGGGTCACCGGCGATAAAGGCGGTGATATCATCGAGCACAGGGGCCCTGTGACGGAACAAACCCGAGACCGAGGTGATCAGACCCACATGGCCTAGCCCTGGATAAATTTGGGTGGAGACCAAGCCGCCACAAGCGCGGATCGCCGCCGCCAACCGTGTGGAATTGCCTGGATCGACGACCGTGTCTTTGCTCCCCGCCAATAACCGCATGGGTGGCGCGGAGCCGTCAACGTGCGCTATTGGCTGTGTTTCGGCTAGGCGCTCCTCAGGCCCGAATATGATCTTCAGTTTGGGGTCGCGAAGGGGAAGAAAGTCATAGGGTCCTGCCAAACCAACCACGCCCTTGATATCCCGCCGCGCGTCCAGGCCCACGGAGCCAAGCCAGCGCGAATCGAGCGCCAGCATGGCTACGTTATAGGCTCCTGCCGAGTGGCCGATCAGATAAAGGCGATCAGGGTCGGCACCCCAATCAGCCGCATGCTGCTTGGCGAAAGCGACGGCTTGGGCGTTATCCATCAAAAAATCCGGATACCGAACCTCGGGATAGACGCGATAGTTTGGTATCACGGTGATAATGCCGCGGGACGCCAGAGAAACGCCCACGAAGCTGTAGAGCGCCTTGTCTCCGGATTGCCAACTGCCACCGTACACGAACACAGCAACCGGAGCGTGAGGCCGTAATACTCTAGGCGAGTAGACATCAAGCCGGCCCCGTCCTCCACCGGCATAGACGACGTCGTGCTGGATCCGGACCGCCCCGGGAGATGACATCGTCAGCAGACCCACCCCGAACGAAACCAGCAAGTTCATCAAATGCCAACGATCGGCTGAAAGAGCCGGCCGACCCAGTCCCGCGGAACCAGTCGCCCCTCGGCCGCGACGAGGCAGACGCACTCGCCATCGGTGGTGATCTCCGGCCGGTGATCCACAGCCTCGTCGCTGCAAGCAAAGTCCCCAGGGCGGTGAAGCGTCTCACCGTCTCTGTAAGATCCCTTGAGCACGCAAACCAATTCCTGGCCCCGGTGGGAATGACGCGGCACCCTCATTCCAGCCGCCACGCCCAAGAGATAGCCGCGAGCCGCGCCCGGACCAGCGAAAACGGACGCCACCCACACGCCGGGAGCTGCCCAGCGTCGGCGATCGCGCGCTGCGCGAAGCACCTCGCCGGGAACCGAAATCCAGTCCTCCCTCTGTTGAAGGAGATTGCTAGTGAAATTAGCCGGACGTTCGATTCGAGCCAGGGCCAGAGCTAAAGCATCCGCATTCAGCGCGACCGGAGGTAGGCCTGATAGAAGCATCCCTCCCACGGCCTCGGCCTCGCTGACCGCGCGCGCGCAAATCGAGCAAGAGCCTAGATGGACGGCTAAAACCAAGCGTACGCCGCCGATTTGCGCGCCGGTGGCGTATTCGAGAAGCAGATCCTCGGTAGGGTGATGACAAGGCCTCACGCATCGGCTCCGCCAAGAGCGCCGCGCAAGCGGGCCATTGCCAGCCGCAAGCGCGACTTCACGGTTCCAAGTGGAAGACCGAGTTCACTGGCTATCTCGGAATGCGGCTTGTCCGCGAAGAACGCCAGCTTGATAACCTGAGCCTGTTCCTTCGGCAGTCCCGCCATGGCGGCGGCTATACGGACCTCATCCTGACAGGCCCCAAGCGCTTCGTCGGGCGCGGCTGGCCCCGGATTGAAAATCGATGGATCATCCGTTGGCTGAGCCCGGCCATCGCGACGAGACAGATCGATCCGCAGATTTCGGGCAATGGTGAATATCCACGTTGAAGCGGCCGCCCTAGTGGGATCGAATGAGCTGGCCCGCCGCCAGACTGTCAGCAATGTCTCCTGCGCCAGTTCCTCGGCCGCCTCGGGCGCCGTTCCCAACCGCAGCAAATAGCTCTTCACTCGTGGCGCGAAATGATCGAACAGGCCCGTGAACGCCTCACGATCGCCCCGCTCGGCGATGCTTACGATGAATCCCGAAAGGGAGGCTCCGTCGGTCCCGGACCCTGTCCGTATTGCAGTCATGCGCGGGCGAGCCGTCTGGGTCGGCAAGGCCCATTGTCGATCTGGCCCGCGGCGGGCGCCAATAACGGTGGCATTCATCGCCTTTCTACGCCGCCCACAAATTCACGGATCACTCAACGCCGTCCGCAGTTCCTGATCCGGCGATAAGGGTTTGGCGTAGACTTTGCTCTAGGGCAATGTCCTTGTCGCCCAGACACTAAGACCTGGAGCTAAAGCTTTCCTCTTGACCCTCTCACAAAACCGTTCCCGCCAGAAGGTCGCTATTGTTGGCGCCGGCATATCCGGCATGTCGGCGGCGTGGCTGCTTGCCCACGCCCACGATGTGACGATCTACGAAGCCGAACCAAGGCTGGGCGGCCATAGCCACACGGTGGAGGCCCCATCGACCTCCGGACCAATTCCGGTCGATACGGGCTTCATCGTCTACAACGCCATCAATTATCCCAACTTGGTCGCGCTTTTCGACTACCTGAAGGTGCCAACCAAAGACTCGAACATGGGTTTCGCGGTCAGTTTGGACGATGGCCGCATGGAGTATGGCGGGGACAGTTTGATCACGCTGTTTTCCCAGGCCCGCAACCTCGTCAGTCCACGATTCTGGGCGATGCTTCTCGATTTGATCAGATTTTATCGCGAAGCGTCGACCCATGCCGACACGCTCGAGGCCGACATGACAACCCTCGGCGATTTTCTGGACACCCAGGGCTATGGGAGGGCGTTCCAGAACGACCACCTCCTACCACAGGCTGCAGCGATCTGGTCGGCGTCGGCCAACGATATCCGCGGCTATCCAGCAGCGGCATTCATCCGATTCTTCCAGAATCATGGGCTTCTAAAGATCATCGACCGGCCGATCTGGCGCACGGTGGAAGGCGGCAGTTGGACCTATGTTTCGCGCCTGACGGCGGCGTATGCCGACAGAGTGCGTCTTGGAGCCGCCGTCCGGAGCGTCAAACGGACGCCAGCGGGTGTCGTTGTTCGCGACGCTCTGGGCGGGGCCGAGACCTTCGATCAGGTTGTCATCGCCACACATGCCGATCAAGGCCTCGCCCTGCTGGATGCGCCTTCCGATGAAGAGAGAGCCGTCCTCGGAAGCTTCGGCTATAACCGCAACCTCACCATACTGCATTCGGACGTGGCGTTGATGCCGAGACGCACGCGTCTGTGGTCGGCCTGGAATTATATGGGACGCACCTCGCCAGGTGGCGATCGACAGCTCTGCGTGACCTACTGGATGAACCGTCTGCAGAGCTTGCCCGCCCACACGCCGTTGTTCGTCACGCTCAATCCGCTCCAGGAGCCTGATCCGACGAAAGTGATAAGCAGGGAGGTCTACGAGCACCCACGGTTCGACGCCGCCGCGATTCGCGCCCAGAAGCGCCTTTGGGCGCTGCAGGGGAGCGGAGGGGTTTGGTGGTGCGGCGCCTACTTCGGTTCAGGCTTCCATGAGGACGGGCTGCAATCCGGCCTCGCCGTCGCGGAGGCGATCGGCGGCGTCAGGCGCCCATGGTCGGTCGCCGCGGAATCCGGCCGAATTCACATCACGCCGGGCGCGCTGGACCGACCGGCGCTTGAGGCCGTCGCATGAGCGATCCGGGTTCCTGCCTCTATGTGGGCGAGGTGATCCACCAGCGCTTCGCTCCTCGGCGGCACCGCCTCCGTTACCGCATGTTCCAGATGCTTTTCTATCTCGACGAACTGCCGAGCCTTGCTCGGCGGTTGAAACTGTTTTCCCATAACGGCTTCAATGCCTTCGGTTTTCACGACGCCGACCACGGCGACGGCGCTAACGGATCGCTGCGTGTCTACGTCGAAAAAATTCTCGCCAGGGCCGGGCTCGTCGTCCATGGCGGTCGGATTGCTCTGCTGTGCATGCCCCGACTGTTTGGATATGTTTTCAATCCTCTGAGTATTTACTACTGTTTCAGTCCAAATAACAATATCGTAGCAATGATTTACGAAGTCAGTAACACATTTGGACAGAGACATACATATCTGATACCAACGAATGATATTGGCGATGGGGCGGTGGAACAGTCCTGCGCCAAAAATTTTCATGTCTCGCCGTTCATGGACATGAACATGAACTACGACTTTAAACTGAACACACCTGGTGGGACGATCGCCACCGTGGTCAACGGAAGCGATACAGCGGGTAAGCCGTTGATCTTCGCCGCATTCACTGGCCAAAGGCGCGAGCTTACCGATCAGAAACTGCTAACGATCCTGTTCGCTTATCCCTTCCTAACGCTCGGGGTAGTTGTGGCGATTCATTGGGAGGCGCTGAAACTTTTCTTCAAGGGCGTTCGGTTGCGGGACCAGCCCCCTCCGCCCTCGACCGACCTGACTGTGGTCGGCTCATCCGCATCGTCCATTAACACAGCGATCTGACACACATTCACAAAACCGACAAGCAATCAGCTTAGCGCCCTTCTATCCGAACAGCGCGCGGGAAGTGACATGGACGATCTGCAAAATTCTACCTATTATCGGAGCGTTTTCATCTCCGACATCCATCTGGGTACACGCGGCTGCCAGGCCGAATTGCTGCTAGACTTCATGCGTCACATGACTTGCGAGCGGCTCTATCTTGTAGGTGACATCGTCGATGGCTGGAAAATGAAGAGCGGCTGGTACTGGCCTCAAACTCACAACGATGTCGTTCAGAAGATTCTCCGCCTCGCTCGCAAAGGGGTAGTGGTGACCTACATCCCCGGAAACCATGACGATCGGGTGCGGGATTTCTGTGGCGTGCATTTTGGTGGGGTGACCGTGGTGCGCGACGCCGTGCATCAGACCGTCGATGGTCGCCGATTCCTCGTGGTGCATGGCGACGAATTCGACACTGCCGTGAGGCACGCCGCTTGGGTCGGCTTCGCGGGTGACCTCGCCTATCGAACGCTACTGGCGTTGAATACGGCGCTTAACCGCCTGCGGCGCCGACTGGGTTTCGGCTATTGGAGCCTGTCGGTCTTCTTGAAATTCAAGGTCAAGAACGCCCGGAAATTCATCGATAGGTTCGAAAACACCGTCGCCGGCGAGGCCAAGCGCCGCAATATGAATGGGGTTATTTGCGGCCATATCCACAAGGCGGAGATGCGTGAGATTGACAGCGTGCTTTACATCAATGATGGCGATTGGGTGGAAAGTTGCACCGCTCTGGTCGAGCACGGTGATGGACGTCTCGAAATCCTCCATTGGGCGGATTTGCGTTCCTGGTCCATGGTAGACAGATCACGGCGCGTCGACGACACGCTCCGGCCCACAATGGAACCTTCGACCGCCTTATGCGCATTCTCTTAGCCACCGATGCCTGGGAGCCTCAGGTGAATGGTGTAGTTCGCACCCTAACCCGCGTCGTGGCTGAATTGAGGCAGGTGGACGAACAGGTCGAGGTCATCACCCCGGAACAATTCGCCACGGTGCCGCTGCCGACCTATCCGGAAATTCGACTAGCTGTGGGTGCCTACGAAAAAGTCCAGGAACGCTTCAAGGCCTTCGAACCGGAGGCCATCCACATCGCAACGGAAGGTCCCATCGGCCTAGCGGCCCGGCGAATTTGTCTCGAATGGAAGCTTCCCTTCACCACCAGTTATCATACCCGGTTCCCGGAGTATGTGTCGGCTCGGCTACCCGTTCCCCTCGCGGCGGGCTATGCCTACATGCGCTGGTTCCATCGCCCCTCTGGCCGACTGATGGTAGCCACTCCGACCATGCGCGATGAACTCGAGGCTCACGGCTTTCGCAATATCTCGCTGTGGTCAAAGGGTCTGGACACCGACATGTTCCACCCGCGGACCACCAGGGAGCCGGACATCTTTGAAGGCTTGACGCGGCCGATCTGGTTGAATGTTGGCCGCGTGGCGGTCGAGAAAAACATTGAGGCTTTCGTCCAACTCGACCTGCCCGGCACTAAGATCGTCGTTGGAGATGGGCCGCAGCGGGCGGAACTGGCGGCGCGGTATCCAACCGTCAAATTCGTGGGTGCGAAGTTCAATACCGAACTGGCTGCTCACTACGCTTGCTCGGATGTTTTTGTCTTTCCGTCGCTGACGGACACGTTCGGCCTGGTCATCTTGGAAGCCTGGGGCGCAGGGACACCGGTAGCCGCGTTTTCCGCGCCAGGCCCCATCGACATCATACCGGGGACCGGAGCCGGCGTGCTCGCGCCAGGGCGCGACAGTGGATTGAAGGAGGCTTGTCTGCAGGCGCTCAATCTCGACCGGGATCATGTGCGGTCGGTCGCCGAACGTTACTCCTGGCGCGCTTGCGCGGAGGAGTTTCTCCGGCTGCTCCAACCCTATCCGGAGCCAGAGAAGAGCCGGTTCTGGCGGCGATTGCGCCGTCTGGCGCGATTGAGGCGGGGACCACGGCCGACAGCGGCGCCGTCCTAAAGTAGTCTGCCTCGGATGACCTGAGACAGAAGATCGATTCCCGATACGGCCACGACGATGACAATAACGATGGCGCTGGTCTGGTCGAACGCGAAGCTGTTGATTGAATCGAACAGCGGCTGACCGATCCCACCGGCTCCAATGAGGCTAAGCACCGTCGCCGACCGGGCATTGGACTCAAACCGATAGAGGGCATAGCTGGTCCAGAGGGGCGCGACCTGCGGCAGTACGCCCCAGACGATTTCGTGCAGAGGCGCCGCACCGGTTGCTCGCACGCCTTCCACCGGTGCGCGATCGATCGCTTCGACAGCTTCGGAGAACAGTTTACCCAGCACGCCGCCAGTATTGACCGCCAGAGCCATCACGCCCGCGAACGGACCAAGACCGACGGCAACGACAAAAATCGCCCCGATCACCAAATCCGGCACCGAGCGCAGAACATCAAGAAACCGGCGGACTGGCTGCTGAACCCAGACGGGCGTCAGGTTGCGCGCGCCGGCCAGCCCGAGCGGTATCGCGATGAGCAACGCCAGGGCGGTGCCCCACAGCGCCATCTGCACAGTCAGCCACATGTCCGTGATGTAGAGGCGGTACTCCCCGAAGTTCGGGCGTACGAACTCTATCCCAAGCTGGCGCATGTTCTGACCGCCAGAAAATAGTTCGCCCATTTTTCCGATTTCAGCGCTTCGAGCGCCAAAGATCAGCAGGAGGGCGAGCCCTCCCCAAATCACCATGTCAAAGGCGCGCTGACCGGGGCTTTGTTCAGGTGGTCGTGGGATCGACTCTAAGACCAGCGCCATCGTCTACTGCGCCGCGGCCGCCGCTCGGGTACGCGCCTCAAGCGCTACCCTCTGGTCGCGGATCGCATCGAGGTCGCTCCTCGTCTGATCGATCCTGGCTTTGTCGCCGCTATCCTTGGCTTCGCTCCAGTGCTCGGTAGCCTCCATTTCCCGCACGGGAAGTAGGTGGCTGTTATCTGCCGGTTTGAAGCCGCCAACATGCACCTTGGCCATGTAGCCACGTTGCCTGAAGGCATCGGGTCCATCACCCTGACCATAAGTGAGAAAAAACTGGCGGAGCTTCTCCTTGACGTCCGGGTCGAGATCCTTGCGCCATATTATAGGGTCTTCCGGAAGGACTGGAGAACGCCAGATCACCTTGACGCGTTCCGCGTCATGACCACCGTTTTGCTGATTAAGCATCAGCGAGGTACTGTTATTAGTGGCGACATCCAACTGACCGTTGGCCACGGCGACCAGATTTGTCTGGTGGCTTGAACCGCTGCGCACCTGTTTGAAACATGTCGTGGGCTTGATGTTCTTTGGTGCGAACAGATATGTCATCGGGGCAAGGGTGCCGGACGTCGACAGAACGTCTCCGAGGCCAAATGTGAGCGATCTGTCGCACATTAGAACCTTTTCGAGAGTAATTTTGCTTTTAGCGTTGACGATCAGCACCGAGGTGTAGCCATCGACGCCTGACGGATTGAAAGTCCGGGCAAACACCTCCCCGCCACCTCTGCGAACCGCCTCCAGTCCTGACTGATTGGAAAACCAGCCCGCGTCAGTCTTCTTGAACCGCATCGCCTCGACCAACAGTGTGTAGTTGTTCGAATAGAACGGCGTGATCTTCAGACCGGTTTGCGCCTGCATATCAGCGAGG
>JAYTXV010000476.1:0-5311 GCA_043742805.1 Caulobacteraceae bacterium
CCCCCGGCATCGGTCGTTCGGTCATGGACCGTTCCCTGTTTTGTCCGCTCCCTGATCACCGTTTCGGGCCAATAGTTCGGATTAATTGTCAAGTTTTCATGTTGCCACCGACACCGCGACAAATTCACCGCATGTCCGGCTCGCCAAACGAAAATACTCGGTTCGCCAATGCGAAAGTGGAAACTCAAGACGAGCAGTACGGTGACGGGGGTTGACCCAGATTTCCATCGGCGTTGCGGCGGTGGCTTCCCTCGCACTATGGCGAATTACCCATCTATTCTGGGGCGAATACGGTCTTTGGGATAGCTTCGCGCATCTTCGAACCTTGGCGGGTCGGCGGTAGCCAGTGTATCCGACCCAAGATTCCTGTTTCCGGAATTCTGCGCCTACGAACTGATCCTCAACGTCTACAAGCGCAATATCGTCGACTGCTCCGGCGGTGATGAATATTATGCCACCGCCTAATATTCGTTCACCCCCAGACCGCCGGGCGGCGGTCCCTCCACGGCATTTCCTTCTCAAGCTGCCCCGCCAGGCGAAACAGCGTCGCTTCGTCGGCGTAACGGCCGGTGAACATCATCCCGATCGGCAGGCCCGACGCCGACATCGCCAGCGGCAGGGACAGCGATGGCTGGCCGGTCATGTTGAACGGCGCGGCGAAGGGAAATACCTCGCCGTTGCGGCGTCCGATCTCCCGCGGGGCGACGGCCACGGGGTCGAGATAGCCGATCGGAGGTGGCGGCGTTCCCATCACCGGCGTGAGATAGACATCGAAGTCCTCGAACAGCGCCATCACGCCGCGTGCCAGCATACGCAATTCCTGCGCCTCCCACATGGTCTGTTCGCCAGTGGCGCGGCGTCCACCCTTGAGCGACGCCCAGGTCAGGGGCTCAAGTTCATCACCCTCCGGCTCGCGGCCGATCTGATCGATCAGGCGCTTCATGCCGGCCGCGAAATTCGCGCCCGAAAATGCGTTCTGGGCGGCATACAGCGCTCGCTGGTCCACGCCCAGGCCGCGCGGAACCACCTCGTGGCCGAGCTTTTCGAGCACGGCGGCTACATTCTCCAAGGCGGCCTGGACTTCCGGCGCGATGGCGCGACCATTGGCGGTCTCGCTGGACCAGGCGATCCGCAGGCGGCCGGGCGAGCGCTCGATCTCTTGCGCATAGGGCCGATCCTTGGCCGGCGGCGCATAGGGTGAAGCGGGCTCCGGCACGCCGGTGACGTCGAGCATGGCCGCGCAATCGCGCACCGTGCGGGTCATCACATGCTCCACCACATAGCCCTGGGCGAAGTCGTAGCCGTCGGGCAGATGGGGATTTCGGTCGCGCGTCACCTTCAAGCCGACCAGGCCGCAGCAGGACGCGGGGATGCGGATCGAACCGCGCCCGTCGCCGCCGTGAGCCATGGGGACGATCCCCGCCGCCACCGCCGCCGCCGAGCCGCCCGACGAACCGCCGGCGCTGTAGCCCAGGTTCCAGGGATTGCGGCAGGGTCCGAACAACGCGGGTTCGGTGGTGCCGGTTATGCCAAATTCGGGACAGCTGGTCTTGCCGAGCGCCACCGCCCCACTGGAGCGATAGCGCCGCATAAGACCGCTGTCCTCGCTATCAACCACATCCTTGCAGAACCGGCTGCCCGAGGTGCGAGGCCAACCCGCTACCGCGATCAGCAAGTCTTTGACCAGAAAAGGCACACCCTTGAACGGGCCATCGGGAAGCGGTCCAGTCGCCGCCGCGCGCGCCTCGTCGTAGGCCTTGTGGACGACGGCGTTGATCGCCGGGTTATGCCGCTCGATCCGCTCGATCGCGGCCTCGACCAGTTCGGCGGGACTGACCTCGCGCTTCGCCACCAGGGCTGCGAGACCCAGGCCGTCTTGGTCGCTGTAGTCGGGGAAGCTCATGGTAGTCCCTCGCCGATTTCGGCCGGCCTAAGCCAACTCACCTGTTATTCGACCCGTGGATTGGATCACCGCGGGCGCCAGCCGCCCCTCCTCTATCCGGTAGACCGCGTCCAGCCCAGAGACCACCGCCGGGTCGTGGCTGATCAGAACGATCCCAGGCCGATCCGCCCCTTCGGCGAGGGCGGCGATCAGGTCGCGAATGGCCCTGTCGTCCAGGTGATTGGTCGGTTCATCCAGGACCAGCAGCCTGGGTCGGGGGGCGACGGCGCGGAGGATGGCGATCATCTGGCGTTCGCCGCCGGACAGCATCAGTCCGCTTTCCCCAAGGCGGGCGTCCAGACCACCAGGAAGGCGGCCCAGCAAGCGGGTCGCGCCAATCCGCGTGGCTGCCGCTTCGACGTCGGCTCTTGAAAGATCAAAGGCGCCATAGCTGATGTTCTCGAGGACGCTGCCTTCGAAGAACACCGGGTGCTGGGGGACGACCCCGATCATGCGTCTCAGGGCCGGCACGTCCAGATCGTCGAAAGCGATCCCGTCGGCGGTGAGCCGGCCGGCGACCGGGCGGTATAGCCCCAGCATCAGATTGAGGATCGTAGTCTTACCCGTGCCGTTGGGACCGACGATACCGATGCGTTGGCCGGGCGAGATGTCGAGCGAAACCGCTCGCAGCACCAGCCCTTCACCATACGAGAAGTCCACGTCTTCAAGGGCTATGCGCCCCGCCCAGTCGATCCGGCGGGAGCCCGCGTAAATAGGCGGCCCCGCCCCGATAAAGTAGGCATGGAGCCTTGTGAGGGCGGCCGAGCCCTCCATCACGGTCGGCAGGGCGGCGATCAGGCGCTCGACCTGACCGCCGGCCAGAGCCGCCGCCGCGAAGAACGCCAGCAGTCCGCCGATAGTCAGGGCGTGCCGGGTCACGGCGACGCCGCCGGCCACCAGTATGACCACCCCCACCACGGCGACGACCGCCGACTGGACCTGGCCGACGCGGGCGTTGTCCACGGCCAGATGCCGCGCCGCCACCCGCAGGGTCGTGAGCGTCGCGGTCTGACGATCGGTTTCAGCGCCCTCGGCAGCCCTGGCGCGGGTCAGGGTGAAAGTGGCGAGCACGAACCTCACGCCCTTCAGGAAGGCGTCGTAGGCGAGATGGTAGGCGCGGAAATTGGCCCGCATCCGTCCGGCCGTGAAGCGCCCCACCATCCACACCAAGGGCAGCATGACAACGCCCACCACAACCAGAGCGGCGTTCAGATAGAGCAGCGCCCCGCCAAGAACCAGGCCGGTCAAGGCCGCGGGCAAGGCCGACCCCAGGGCGCTATCCACCATGGCGTCCAGGCGCTCCACATCAACCACCACATGGGCCATGAACGGCTGGGTCTCGGCCCGAACATGCGAAAGCAAGGGGCGCTGATAGAGGTTCAGCAGCAGGTCTCGCCGGATCTCAAGCACCGCCGCGCTCTTCAGGCCCACGACGCGCGAGCGCGCCAGCACCGCCGCCAAACCCGCGAATATCCGAAGTGTCGCGAGGCCCAATCCAATCGCGATCAACAGTCCGATGTCGCCCCTTGGAATGGCCCGGTCGAAGGCCAGCCGCACCAAGGGGATCATCGGCAGCGCAAGAAGCGATTGCCCTGCGGCCGCCATCAGGCTGACCGCGACCGAAGCGCCGCGCGCCTGGAAATAGGCCAGGAAAAACCGCCAGGCGGCGGCGTCGAAAAAACGCTCTGGTAACATTACCGACAAAGCTATCCGCCTATGATCGCCAAGGCGAGGCGCGATAGGCTAAACGCGTTATCGCGGGTGAACACGGGCGAGACGGATAATGGCGGATTGGCGGAACTGGTCGGGAAGCGTGGTTGCCCAGCCGGCGGCGGTGGGGACACCGCGCAGCACCGATGAACTACGCGAACTGGTGGCCGGGGCGGACCGGGTTCGGATCACCGGCGCCGGCCATTCGTTCATGCCGCTCTGCGAGACCGACGGCCTGCTGCTGCATCTTTCAGGGATGGAGGGCGGGATCGAGGTCTGCGACGACGGCCTTTCCGCCTGGGTTCCAGCCGGGTGGCCAATACATCGTCTTACGCCCGCACTCTGGGACCTAGGCCTGTCGCTTGCCAACCAGGGGGACATCGACAAACAAGCCGTTGCCGGGGCGCTTTCCACGGGCACTCATGGGACCGGCGTGAACCTGGGCTCGATTTCAACCCAGGCCTTGGCCTTCCGGCTGGTTCTAGCCAACGGCTCGCTCGTCGACTGCGACGCCACGACAGAACCTGACCTGTTCCAGGCCGCGCGGCTTGGCCTTGGCATGATCGGCGTGATCGAGCGCGTTAAGTTGGCTCTCAAGCCCGCCTATCGACTGAAGGAAACCCTGCGCAAGGCGCCGCTCGAAGAGATTCTCGGTCAATGGGACGACCTGGCCGCCCGCCACCGCCACGTGGAGTTCTTCATCTTTCCTTACGCCGATCACGCTCTGCTCAAAATTCTCGATCCGGTCGAGGTGGGCGACGATCAACCCACCACCAGCGACATCGAGGCCGGCGTGCTTCAGCTGGTCAGCGATATCGCCGCCACCTTGCCCTTCACCGCGCCGGTCCTCCAGCGATGGTTGACGGCCGCCATGAGCCCATCCACCCGCGCGGCTCCCGCGCACAGGATTTTTCCGTCCGAACGCGCCACCCTGTTCGAGGAAATGGAATACGAAGTCCCGGCCGCCGCCGGCGCCGATACCCTGCGCGCGGCGATAGCCGAGGTGCGTCGGCTTAAGTTCCCGATCATCTTCCCGCTGGAAGTCAGAACCGTGGCTGCCGATGACATCTGGCTTTCGCCAATGCACGCGGGACCTTGCGTTTCAATCTCGTTCCACCAATACGCCAAAATGGATTGGAAGCGGCCCTTCGCGGCGATCGAGGCGGTGTTCGCCGCCAGCGGCGGACGTCCGCACTGGGCCAAGCGCCACACCCTGAGCAGCGCCGATGTTCAAAGGCTTTATCCGATGGCCTCGCGCTGGGGAGAGGCGCGAAAGCTCGCCGATCCGGACGCCAAGTTCATGAATGCCCATCTGCGCGACCTGTTCGCGTTTTCCCTATAGGTAGCCGCCATGTACGCCTTGACCCTCCACGAGCACCTGATCGGCCGGCAGGGTTCGCGTCTGGCGCTGAACACACCAGCCCTGATCGTCGATATGGACGCGCTTGATCGCAACATCGCTTGCATGGCGCATTTCGCGGCCCGATCGGGTCTGCGGCTCCGTCCGCACGCCAAGACCCACAAGAGCGCGGAAATCGCCAGACGCCAGATCGCCGCCGGCGCCGTCGGGGTCTGCTGCGCCAAACTGGGCGAGGCCGAGGCGCTCAGCGCAGCGGGGATCGAGAACATTCTGATCACCTCGCCGGTGGTGGGCCCGGC
>JAYTXV010000477.1:0-6573 GCA_043742805.1 Caulobacteraceae bacterium
TCACCACGGGCGGTCGTGGCGGAATTGGTAGACGCGCAGCGTTGAGGTCGCTGTGGGGCAACCCGTGGAAGTTCGAGTCTTCTCGACCGCACCAGTGAACTGATCGAAAACTATCCCGGATCCCAGGCTCGTCGCGTCCATCGCGTGGCGAGCCCTGGTGGGGCGTGCTAGGCTTCACGGCATGATCCCGAAACATGGACCGATTATGGATTTCGGCCTCGGCGCGACCGCCGACGCCATCCGTGACACCACCGCCCGATTCGCTGCCGATCACATCGCGCCGATCGCCGCGGACGTGGACGCCACCAATACCTTCCCGCGCCATCTGTGGCCGCGGATGGGTGAACTGGGTTTGCATGGCATCACGGTAGAAGAAGAGTTCGGCGGTCTGGGACTGGGCTATCTGGAACATGTGGTGGCCATGGAGGAGGTATCTCGCGCCTCGGCGTCGGTGGGCTTGAGTTATGGGGCTCACTCGAATCTGTGTGTCAATCAGATCCGCCGCTGGGGAACAGCCGCCCAGAAGAATCGCTATCTGCCGGGCCTGATCAGCGGTGAGAGCGTCGGCGCCCTGGCGATGAGCGAGGCCGGCGCCGGCTCCGATGTCGTGTCGATGGGTCTCAAAGCGCAGCGACGGGGGGATCGCTACATCCTCAACGGCGCCAAATTCTGGATCACCAACGGGCCGCACGCCGATGTGTTGGTGGTTTATGCCAAGACGACGCCCGACGCCGCCAGCCGAGGCGTCTCGGCCTTTCTGATCGAGAAGGGCTTTTCAGGGTTTTCCTGTTCCCGAAAACTGGACAAGCTCGGCATGCGCGGCTCCGACACGGGCGAATTGGTGTTCGAGGATTGTGAAGTTCCCGAGGAAAACGTCATGGGTCCGGAAAATGGCGGTACCGGAGTCCTGATGAGTGGTCTGGACTACGAACGCACTGTGCTAGCCGCCGGGCCCCTGGGAATCATGCAGGCCTGTCTGGATGTCGTGCTGCCCTACGTCCGTGAGCGAAAACAGTTCGGTAAGCCGATCGGCGCTTTTCAGCTGATGCAAGGCAAGATCGCCGATATGTATGTCGCGCTGAATTCCGCGCGGGCCTATGTCTACTCTGTGGCCAGGGCATGCGACGCCGGTCACACCACGCGCTTTGACGCCGCCGGCGCGATCCTGCTGGCCAGTGAGAATTCGGTGCGCGTCTCGCTCGAGGCCATTCAGGCGCTAGGCGGCGCGGGGTATCTGAAGGATTTCCCGGTCGAACGCTTTCTGCGCGACGCCAAGCTTTACGACATTGGCGCGGGAACCAACGAAATCAGGCGGTTTCTGATCGGTCGGGAACTGATCGGCGCCTGACGATCCCAGCCTGGAATGATTCAAGCCAGGTCTGATTTAAATCCGATAAAAGCGAAGGGCCGCTCCATCTCTGGGGCGGCCCTTCTATTGTCGTGACCGCGGCGCTCTCGGGGATGAACCGATAGGCCGTGACCGTGCCTTATGAGCGTCGGAACGCTGTCAGGCGTGAGCCTTAATCTTCAGGCTCCCGGTCACTAGCGACCGCAGTTGGAAACAATGAGACACTGGACCACCTCCTTTCAGCTGTTGAGACAGGATCTTAACTATCGCGCGATCCGCCCAAGTTGGCAATCACATGCCGATCAAGAACCCATTGGGAAGGTTCGGGGTTGACACCTCTAGGCAAGCGGACCATTTCGGCGGCGCTCTCGTCTTGCGTTCGCGCGGGCGGTGGCCCCCTTTCGGAAACCCAAAACCCAATGCCAAGCGACAGTCCTGGCCCAAATAGCGGGCCACCTAGATCGTTTCGCGGAGCCTGAGCGTTTTCGGGCCTCTCGTGACGGCCGACGCGGTTATCACGAGGCGAGCCCATGGTCTTCCTCTCTTCCGATCGGTTGAACGCCGGCCTGTTGGCGCGTTTCGCGCGTCGGGAGTTCGCGCCCAATCGCTATGATGTGATCGCCCTGGTGCTGGTTGGGGCGGCTGCCGTGCTGGTGGTGCACGGGGCGACCCAGATGAACCTTCCCGTCGCGACCCTGCGCACCACACCTGTGGTCCTCGACCCGGCGCGCCTGCCCGAATACGCTCTCCGCTCGACACTGCGGATGTTCGCGGCGATCATCGTCTCGTTGATATTCACCTTTTCGGTCGCGACGCTCGCCGCGAAGAGCCGCCGGGCCGGACTGGTGATCGTGCCCATGCTCGATATCTTGCAGTCGATCCCGATCCTGACGTTTTTGGCGTTCACCACGGCCTTCTTCATCGGACTGTTCCCACACAGCGAACTGGGCGCGGAGTGCGCGGCCATATTCGGAATTTTCACGTCCCAGGCCTGGAACATGGCTTTCAGCTTCTACCAGTCGCTGCGCACTTTGCCGCCCGATCTGGAGGAGGTCAGCACCCAGTTCCGGTTGTCCTCGTGGCAGCGGTTCATGAAGCTCGAACTGCCTTTCGCCACTCCGGCCCTGGTCTGGAACACCATGATGTCGATGTCGGGCAGCTGGTTTTTCGTCGTCGCGGCCGAGGCGCTCACGGTTGGTCATCAGACAGTCGCTTTGCCGGGGATCGGTTCGTGGCTGGCTCTAGCCATCGATCGCGGCGATGTACGGGCCGTTGTCTGGGCGGTGGTGGCCATGGGGGCGGTCATCCTGATCTATGACCAACTGTTGTTCAGGCCGATCGTGGCCTGGGCCGACAAGTTTCGCTTCGAGATGACGGCGTCGGAGGATGAGCCACAGTCGTGGTTCCTTGAACTGCTTCAGCGAACGCGCTTATTCCCCCGGATAGGCAGGCCGTTTCAAGCGCTTGTGGCGGCAATCCCCAGGCTTCCGCGCCTCGGGGCCTCGCGGCCGGCGGTGGGGAATCCGGCGCTTGAACTTTGGTTTGATCGCCTCTGGCTTGGCGTGGTGTTCGCCGTCGCCGTCTGGGCCACCTGGACCATCACGGTCTATGTTCATCGGACGCTGACGCTAGCCGACGCCATCTCGGCCTTCGGCTATGGACTGTTGACCTTCGCCCGGGTCCTGATCCTGATTGTGATCGCCAGCGTGGTCTGGGTGCCGATCGGGGTTTGGATCGGATTGCGTCCGGCCTGGTCTCAACGCATCCAGCCAGTGGCGCAATTCCTGGCGGCCTTTCCAGTCAACATCCTGTTCCCGTTCGTGGTCATGGGAATCGTCGCCTTTCGACTCAATCCCGATATCTGGCTGTCGCCCCTGATCATCCTGGGCACCCAATGGTATATCCTGTTCAACGTCGTGGCGGGTGCGAGCGTTCTCCCCAACGACCTTAGGGAAGCCGCCGGGATCTTCCATCTGCGGACCTGGCAAAGGTGGCGGGACCTGATCATCCCCGGTATTTTTCCCTACTATGTCACTGGCGCTCTCACCGCCTCGGGAGGGTCGTGGAACGCGAGTATTGTCGCTGAGTTCGTGACCTGGAAACACACGCAGCTCCAGGCGGCTGGCCTTGGCTCGTTCATCGCCAGCGCCATGGCGGCCGGGGATTTTCCGCGCATCGCCCTCGGCTCGACCGTGATCTGCTTCTTCGTCCTGTTAATGAACCATTCGCTGTGGCGACCAATGTATCGCTACGCCGCGAAGAACCTGCGCTTGAACTGAAACACCGAGGAGGCCGGGTATGACCATTGCGTTGGAACGTTCTGTTGAAACCGATGCGCCCCTGGTCGAGGTGCGAGCGCTCAAGCACGTCTACGGCAAGGGCAACGGCGCCGGACTGACGGTGCTGGACGATGTCAATCTGACCCTGCGACCCAATGAGATTGTCGGCTTGCTAGGCCGGTCGGGCTCGGGGAAATCCACGCTGTTGCGGTCCATAGCGGGTCTGATCACCCCCACCTCGGGCACAATCACGATCAGCGACATGCCGGGCGACGAAACGGCCCACGGCGTGTCCATGGTCTTTCAGAGTTTTGCTCTGTTCCCGTGGCTGACCGTCCAGAAAAATGTGGAACTCGGCCTCGAAGCCCAGGGCGTACCCGCCGAGATTCGGCGGAAGCGGACGTTGGCGGCCATCGACCTTATCGGCCTGGACGGTTTCGAGAACGCCTATCCCAAAGAATTGTCTGGCGGTATGCGCCAACGCGTCGGCCTTGCTCGCGCCCTGGTGGTTCAACCCTCGATCCTGCTTATGGACGAGCCCTTCTCGGCGCTCGACGTGCTTACGGCCGAGACTCTGCGCACCGATCTGCTTGATCTGTGGTCGGAGGGGAGGATGCCGATCCGGTCGATCCTGATCGTGACCCATAACATCGAGGAAGCGGTTCTGATGTGCGACCGAATTCTGGTGTTTTCATCGAATCCAGGACGGGTGATCGGCGAGATCAAGGTTGATCTACCGCAACCGCGCAATCGCCTCGAACCGGCGTTCCGCGCTCTCGTGGACGATATCTATGCGCGAATGACCGCGCGCCCGACCGTGCCGACGGCGCGGGACGGAAATTTTCCGGGCACCGGCCTCGGCCTGGCCCTCACACATATATCCACCAACACGCTGGCGGGCATGATCGAGGCGATCGCCGCAGCTCCCAACGACGGCGTGGCCGACCTCGCGACTCTGGCGCGCGAACTTCAAATGGAGGCCGATGAACTCCTGCCGATCGCCGAGACGCTGCAGCTGATGCGCTTTGCCGAGATCGAGGGGCGAACCATTCGGCTCAACCCGGCCGCGCGCCGCTACGATGCAGCGGATGTGGACGAGCGCAAACAGCTGTTCGCCCAGCATCTCCTGGCCTACGTGCCCTTGGCGGCCCACATCCGCCGGGTGCTTGATGATCGCGCTTCGCATCAGGCGCCGGCGACCCGGTTTCGCGACGAGCTCGAGGATTTCATGTCCGAGCCCTATGCCGAGGAGACCATGGACGCGATCGTGTCGTGGGGACGCTACGCTGAAATTTTTGCTTACCACGAGGATGATGACCGCTTCAGTCTCGACGACCCGGCCTGATGCAGCGTTGAGGTGGGGACGTTGACGAGTCGGCGTTCGGGGTCCACATAGCCGAATATGCTTACAATTTGATCGTTCGCATGGGTGCAACGCCTAAAATCGTTTCAATGATCGACCTGACGGCCATCCTAGCGTCGTTTGGGCGTTCCGGCGGAGCGCCAAAGGCTCGATAGCCCACACCAACATAAAAACAGGGGATTGAGTTCCATGTCACACCGCATCTGGGCTCTGCTTTCGACCGTCGCAGCGGCCACACTAATGGCCAGCGCCGCATTCGCCGATGATCAAGCGCCAGTCGCCGCCGCTTCGGCGGCGCCAGCCGCGCCAGTCTCCTGGACAAGCGGCATCAAGTTTTCCGGCCACATCGAAGCGGGGGCGACGATGAATCCGATGTCGCCGTCGACGGGCGTCAACTTCGGACACCTTTTCACCGACAAGGCCAATCAGCTCGTCCTGAACCAGGCCGCCATCACTATCGAACGCGATCCCGACCCGAAGGCCACGTCGATCGACATCGGCTTCAAGATCCAGGGCATCTACGGGTCGGATTCTCGCTATACGCACTTCATTGGTGAACTCGACAACCAGACCTCGATGCGCAATCAGTTCGACATCATCGAAGCCAATATCCAGGCGCATATCCCGTTCTTCACGGCAGGCGGCACCGACGTGAAAATCGGTCAGTTCTCAACCCCACTGGGCAATGAAGTCATCGATCCGTCCGGGAATTTTTTCTACTCAAAGTCATATATTTTCAACTTCGGTATACCTCTAAAGCACACAGGCATCCTGTCGATTGCGCACGTCAATTCAATTTTGGATATCTACACAGGCTCCACTACGGGCGTGAACACTTCGCTTGGATCGGCGGGCGGCTACAACGTCGGTCAGTACCATTTTCTGGGCGGCATCGGTCTGAACTTCAAGAACCTGACCATTCTCGCCCTGACCCATATCGGACCTGAAAACCCGCCGATCGCCGGCGTCAACATTCACGCTAAACTTAGGTATCTCAGCGACATCGTCGTGACGTGGCATGCCACCGACAAGCTGACATCCGTGACAGAGATGAACTACATCAGAGATGACTACGGTCTGGATGGCACTGGCGCGAGCGGCGGCGGAGTTGCCGAATATCTGACTTATCCGCTGACCGCCACCGTGACAGCCGGCGTTCGGGGTGAGATATTCCGTGACGCAAAGGGCTTTTTCGTCGCCGCCTTTCCGGGCAATAACGACTTCGTAAATTTCCAGCACTACGGCGCTGTCGGCAGTTCCTATGGTGTGGGCCCAGCCACTTTTGGCGCGATCACGCTTGGCCTGAATATCAAGCCCGCGCATTTGCCGAAGATGATCGATGGCGTCAACATCCGGCCTGAAATCCGCTATGACCGAACTTTGGCGGGCTCCGGGGCTTTCATCGGCTCGGGCGGTGTCTTCGAAAAGGATCAAGTCACCATCGGTCTTGATGTGGTCATCCCGCTGGCATTCTAGCGCATTCCCAGTGGAGCATAGCCAAGGTGAAGCCCCGCATCGACCATAAGGGTTTCTCCGGTGATGTGGCGGGATGCCGGCGCGGCCAGAAACACCGCCGCGCCGGC
>JAYTXV010000478.1:0-2835 GCA_043742805.1 Caulobacteraceae bacterium
GCTATTGCTTTGTCGCCAGCCAGATGACGTGGCGCGCGCCTCGCCCCCGCCCATTGGCCCACACCCGAAGCTCCTCCACGGCGTAGCCGGCCGCGCCGAGCCGTTTTGCGAAAGCCGGATTCGGTCCCACCGACCACACCGCGAGAACGCCACCGGGCTTAAGCGCGGCGTTGGCTTGGCGCAGGCCATAGGCGTCGTAGAGATCGTCGTTCGATCCACGCGTCAGCCCCTCGGGCCCATTGTCGACATCCAGCAAGATCGCGTCGAAGCGAGCCGGAGCGCTATCGATCACCGCGCCGACATCGCCCTCGAAGATCGTCACGCGCGGGTCGGTGAGGCAGCTCCCGTGAAGCAACGCCATCGGACCACGCGCCCAGGCCACCACCTCCGGGACCAGTTCTGCGACGGTAACCACCGCGTCCGGGCCAAGCGCCGCCAGGGCCGCGCGCAGGGTGAAGCCCATGCCTAGGCCCCCGATCAGCATCCTGGATGCCGCCCGCCCTTCCAGCCGGGCGCAGGTCAGCACCGCGAGGGCTTGTTCGGACCCGCTCACTCGGCTGTTCATCAACTCAATGGCGCCGGCCATGATGGAGAATTCGGAACCCCGCCGCATCAGACGCAATTCGCCGCCGCCATCCGGCACGGTCGCGGCGCCCAGTTGAACCCAAGGAATCATGGTGGTCGATGAGGCTCCCGGCCGCGCGACGGCGTCGATCCGTGCCCGTCATTTACAGCAAAAGCCCCAAGCCGCCACGCATGGTCGGGCCTGGGGGGCCGGCAGGAGGATGACTGTTCGGGCCATTGGCTATACTGTAGGCCAGTCAGATTCGCGGAGGCCACGAGCCATGCATCGCAACGTCAAGACCCTGCATAATTTCGAATCGCCGGCGACGAATGACGAGATTCGGGCTCCGGATCTGCAATTCATCCGTAAGCTGAACGGTTTCAATCACCCCTCGAAAGCCAATCAAGCCGAGTTCGAACACGCGGTCGAACAGGTCACCGCTTCGGCGCGCGCAAGGTCGGTGATACGTTTCGGCGACGCGCGGCCTTGATTTGACATGACATCACGAGGTTTCGATCTGGCGGTAGTCGGGGCCGGTATCGTCGGCTTGGCCCATGCCTGGGCCGCCGCGCGGCTGGGTAAGCGAGTGGTGGTGATCGAGCGGGACGCGCGGGCCAATGGCGCCTCGATCCGCAATTTCGGCTTCATCACCGTCACCGGCCAGCAACAAGGTAAGGTCTGGAACCGGGCACGCCGTTCGCGGGACCTGTGGGCCGCTGCGGCCGGGCCAGCGGACATCCCCATAGAGCAGCGCGGCCTGATACTTACAGTGCGCAGCTTGGAAGCCCAGGCGGTGGCCCAAGCTTTTCTGACCACGCCGATGGGCGAGAACTGTGAATGGCTCAGCGCGAGCAAGCTCAAACAGCGGCTTCCCATACCGGTCCCGCCCGCAACACGAGGGGCTCTGTTCAGTCCGTATGAGATCAGGGTCGAGTCCCGCACAGCCCTTCCCGCTCTGAAAACCTGGTTGGAGGCGCGGCTCGGCGTGGTTTTCATGACCTCGTCGGCGGTTCTGGAGGTCTCGCCACCAACCATCCGGACCTCGCGCGGCCTGGTTGAAGCGGCCGCGGCCGTGGTCTGTCCGGGCGATGACCTGGTCTCTCTGTTCCCGAACGAGATCGCGGCCCAGGGCGTGACACGGTGCCGCTTGAGCATGCTGCGGCTGGCCGATCCCGGGTTTCGGCTGCCTTCGGCCATGATGTCCGACCTGGGGCTTGTCCGCTACCTGGGCTATGCTGAGCTGCTGGAGGCCGCCGCTCTGCGCCGGGTGCTTGAGGCGACCCACGCCGAGTGCCTTCGCCACGGGGTGCATCTGATCCTGACCCAAAGCGCCGACGGCTCGCTGGTGGTGGGCGACAGCCATCAGTACGGCGACACCCCCGACCCCTTCGCGCCCCAGATCGCGGAGGACCTGATCCTTCAGGAATTCGAGAGCGCCACCGGGCTAGCGCCGCCGCGGGTGATCGAGCGCTGGACCGGAACCTATTCCAGCGCCGCCGAACAAATGTTCGTGGCGACCCCAACGCCGGATGTTCGTCTGGTGATGGTCACCAGCGGCTCCGGAGCCTCAACGGCCTTCGCCATCGCGGAGGACGTGATTGGCGACCTTTACCAAACACCTTTGGGAGACATTGGCCTATGACGAGCCCGATCGCGGCGGTGGTGTTCGACTGGGCTGGCACCATGGTGGATTTCGGTTGCATGGCCCCCGTGGCGTCGCTGAGCACCGCCTTCGCCGGCGCGGGGATTTGGATCACCGAAGCGGAGGCGCGGCGGGACATGGGCATGGCCAAGCGCGACCATATTAGCGCCATCCTGGCCATCGAGCGGGTCGCAGCGGCCTGGATCGCCGTCCATGGCGCGGCCTCGACGGTTGCGGACGGAGACCGGCTTCACGACGCGGTGGAGCCGCTGATGCGGGCGGCGGCAGGCGCCCATTCGGCCCTGATCCCGGGCGCGGCGGAGCTGGTGGCGAGGTTACGGGCCGAAGGCGTGAAGATCGGTTCGTGCACCGGCTACACCCGGGCGATGATGGCCGACATCCTGCCCCTGGCCGCCGCCCAGGGCTATGCGCCCGACGTGGTGGTATGCTCGGGCGAGACCGCGACGGGACGCCCCTCGCCGCTGATGCTGTGGAAGGTTCTCACGGAACTGAAGGCCTGGCCCGTTCGGGCCTGCGTGAAGGTGGACGACGCCCCGGTCGGCGTGGCGGAAGGCGTGGCGGCGGGAACTTGGAGCGTTGGTCTTTCCGGCTCCGGCAACGGCGTGGG
>JAYTXV010000479.1:0-4025 GCA_043742805.1 Caulobacteraceae bacterium
CCTGCTTGTGCGTGGTCGAACCGTAGCGGCTGTAGCTGGTGGCGGTCTGGTTGGCGGCGGCTTCCATGCAGGTGAGGATCTGGCCGGCCAGGCGCCCGCCGCCGATGGCGTCGAAGGCCAGGGTGGCGCCGGTGGTCACCAGGGCGGCTGTGAGGTCTTCCATGAAGCTTGGCTTGGAGGAGTCGCAGACATGGACGGCGCCGATACCGCGCAGCAGAGCTTCCTGCCCCGCGCTACGCACAATGTTCACCAGAGCGATGCCGTCGGCGAGACAGGCCTTGACCAGCATTTGGCCTAGGTTCGACGCCGCAGCGGTGTGCACAAGCGCCTTGTGACCCTCCAGCCGCATCGTTCCGATCATACCCAGGGATGTCAGCGGATTGACGAAGCAGGAAGCGCCCTCGGCCGGCGTCACGTCATCGCCCATCAGCAGGCAGTCGGCGGCCCTGACCGTGCGATACTGCGCATACATCGCGCCACCGAGAATCGCGACCGTCTTGCCCAGCAGCGCCTGGGCCGCGCCGGAGGCGCCGGCTTTGACCACCACGCCGGCGCCTTCGTTGCCGACGGGCAGCGATTGATCGAGCCGGCCCGCCATGGCGCGGAAGAAGGCGCCAGGAACCTGGGCCGTGACGACCGGACCGCCGGCTCCACTCACAACGGCGGCGGTGGTCACGTCGGCGGCGCCCAGCAGCAGGCCCAGGTCGGACGGATTGATCGGCGAGGCTTCGACGCGGACGACGACTTCGTCGGGGCCGGGTTCGCCGACCGCAACCACGGCCAGGGAGAGTTCCAACTCGCCGCCGGCCCTGACCAGGGAGCGGAGCTGCAAGCCCGTATCGGGAGTTTCCGTAGTCATCCGTTCAATCCGCCCTTGATGGTTTGCGCCGCGACGCCGTTGGGTCGACCTATAGCCTGAGCAGGCCGAGCCGGTGAAGCTGTCATGGAAGGTTTACGGTTGCAGATTTTTCCGGCCGACGCTCGGCTCGAGGTGGTCGGCGGAACTCGATTTTTTGACCTTGGCCGTTGCGCCGGGATTTGCCAGAGTTCAAACAACTGTTTATCTCCTCCCGGACCAAACAATAGGAAACACCGCCATGGCCGACGACGCCCCGATGTCGAAAACCGCCAACGCCTTTGGGCTGAACCCCACTGATGATCTGCACGATCTGCGGATGAGCGAGGCGGCCATGCCGCTGCTTGAGCACGTCAAGGCGTTCATCAAGGAAACCGTCAACCCGATGTCGGTGGAGTTCCATCGCCTGGGCGAAGGCAAGAAGGATCGCTGGAGCTACGCGCCCGGCCAGCTGGAAGTGCTGGAAGTGGCCAAGAACAAGGCCAAGGCCGAGGGATTGTGGAACTTCTTCCTGCCCGACGCCGAGACCGGCGATGGCCTGAAGAACCTCGACTACGCCTATATCGCGGTGGAGCTCGGCAAGAACCCCATGGCCTCCGAGGTGATGAATTGCTCCGCGCCCGACACCGGCAATATGGAAGTCCTGGAGCGGGTCGGCACGCCCGAACAAAAAGAAAAGTGGCTGAAGCCGTTGCTGAACGGTGAGATCCGCTCGGCCTTCGCCATGACTGAGCCCAACCGCGCGTCCTCGGACGCCAAGAACGTCGGCATGCGCGCCTGGCTCGAGGGTGACGAATGGGTGCTCGACGGAGAGAAATTCTACATTTCGGGAGCCGGCGATCCGCGCTGCAAGATCATGATCACCATGGTCAAGACCAGCCCCGACGCCCCGCCGCACAAGCAACAGTCGCAGATCCTGGTGCCCATCGACACCCCCGGGGTGAAGATTCTGGAAGGCATGCAGGTGTTCGGCGAGGACGACGCGCCGCACGGCCACATGCACATCAGGTTCGACAAAGTGCGGGTGCCCAAGGAGAACATGCTGCTGGGCGAGGGCCGCGGCTTCGAAATCTCCCAGGTCCGCCTGGGTCCCGGGCGCATCCACCACTGCATGCGTTCGATCGGCCAAGCCGAGCGTGCGCTCGATCTGATGGTTCAACGCGGCCTGTCGCGCGAAGCTTTCGGCCGGAAGATCGCCCACCTGGGCGGCAATATCGAGATTATCTCCCGCGCGCGGATCGATATCGAGGCGATGCGGCTGATGGTGCTCAAGGCAGCCAAGGCCATGGACGTGCTGGGCAACCGCGAAGCGCGCGTCTGGGTGCATATGGTCAAGGCCATGGTGCCCGAGCGGGTCTGCCAGATCATCGATCAGGCCATCCAGATGCACGGCGCCACCGGCGTCTCGCAATGGACACCGCTGTCACGGATGTACGCCAGCCAGCGCACCCTGCGCATCGCCGATGGCCCCGATGAGGTCCACCATCTGGTCGTCGGCCGCAATGAGCTGCGCCAGTACGAAACCGCCTCGGAAGACAACGTCACCTCCGCAGCGGTGTGGCGCAACTAGCAAGACTCGCCGAAAACCTTCTCTTTCCCCTCCGGGGGAGGAGAACCATCGAAGGTGGCGGAGGGGGCCGAAGCGGCGGAGATTTCGCCAAGCTGAAGCCCCCATCCTCGCCTTCGGCGCAACTTCCCCTAAGCGGGGAAAAGAGACTTGGTCACGGCTTCATCGCTCTGATCCAACTTATTCACATATAGCGAGACCTATGACGGCCTTACCCACCCCTATCGGCCTGAGCTCTATCCACGCCGTGACCGAGGGCCTGGCGGGCGTCGGCTATATCTCCACGCGCTCGATCTCGACGGCTATCTATCTGGCCCACCACCTGCGCAAGCCGGTTCTGATCGAAGGGCCGGCCGGGGTCGGCAAGACCGACCTGGCGCGATCGGCGGCCAAATTCCTCGACTACCCCTTGCTGCGGATGCAGTGCTACGAGGGCCTCGACGAGAGCAAGGCGTTGTATGAGTGGAAATACGGCAAGCAGCTGCTCTACACCCAGATCCTGAAGGAAAAGATCCACGACCTGGTGGCCGACGCCGACGGCCTCGACGCCTCGTTCGCCAAGCTGACGGATTTTCAGGACCTGTTCTTCTCCCGGGAATTTCTCGAACCCCGGCCCTTGCTCAAGGCCATGGAGCAGACCGGCGGCTCGGTGCTGCTGATCGATGAGATCGACAAGTCCGATGAGGCGTTCGAGGCGCTGCTGCTGGAGATCCTGTCCGACTATCAGGTGACCGTGCCCGAGATCGGCACGATCGAGGCTCAGGTCCCGCCGCTGGTCATGCTGACCTCCAACGCCACGCGCGAACTGGGCGACGCTCTCAAGCGCCGCTGCCTGCACCTGCACATCGATTTCCCGGATGCCGAACGCGAACGCCTGATCGTGCGCGCTCGTGTGCCCGAGATTTCCGCCAGCCTGCTGGCACAGCTGGTGGCTTTCATCCAGCTGATCCGCGGCGAGAACCTGCGCAAGCTGCCGTCGATCAGCGAGACCATCGACTGGGCGCGGACTCTGCTGCTGCTGCACGCCGACGCTCTGGAGCCGACCATGGTGCGGGAGACCCTCAACGTCATCCTCAAGCGCCAGAGCGATATCCTGGCCATGGCCGCCAAGGCCGAGGCGCTGACCCGCGACGCGGTGAAGGCGGCGGAAGCGGCCTGACGGCGCCATGGAGCGCGCGCTCACCAACTATATCCGGGCGCTTCGCACCGCCGGCGCGGCGGTCTCCCCGTCGGAGGCCATAGACGCGGCGCGGACCCTGGCGCTTGTCGGCTATACGGAACGCCAGACCCTGAAGGACTCGCTGTCGGTGGTCCTTGCCAAGACGGTCGAGGAAAAGGATCTGCACGATCGGCTGTTCGATCTTTATTTCAGCCGAGCCACGCCCGCGAACGAAACGGCGCCGACAGGCGGCGATGAAGGCGGCGAGCCCGATAGCGATCGGTCCCTGCTGGATCTGGCCAACTCCGACGACGCCGATCGGATGGCCGTGGCCATGGAGCGGGCCGGCGCGGCGGCGGGGGTCGATCAGATTCGGTTCGCCTCCCAGGGCGCGTTCTTCGCGCGCCGGATGCTTGAAGCCCTGGGTGTTGAAGAACTCGAAC
>JAYTXV010000480.1:0-4917 GCA_043742805.1 Caulobacteraceae bacterium
ATGGAAGGCGCGGGGTTCTCCCGCGTCAGTATCAGCAATTTCAGCGGTGGCGTCTGCGCCTTGCATCAAGGGTGGGCGATCTGACCGACGGACTATCGAGCCTGCCCCGTCTGGTGGGCGCGGCCTGGAGTCTCGTGCGCGCCGACGCCCTGGCGCCCCGGGAGATCGCGCCGCTGCTGCCCGTCTGGGCGCGGTTCCTGGCGGGTTTCCTGCGGCTGTTCGCGGGGCGCGAGGCCAGGAACGGTCGACCAGGGGAGCGGCTGGCGCGAGTGCTGGAACGGCAGGGGCCGGTGGCGATCAAGCTTGGTCAGTTCCTGGCGACCCGCGCCGACGTGTTCGGCGGCGCCTTCGCCGACGACCTTGGCCGCCTGAGGGATCGCCTGGCGCCTTTCGCGCGTCCCGTGGCGATCGCCGAGGTCGAGCGCGCGCTCGGCCGACCGCTGGATAGCCTGTTTTCCAGTTTTGACGAGGCGGTCGGCGCCGCCTCCCTGGCTCAGGTGCACGCCGCCACGCTGTTGGATGGCCGGCGCGTGGCGGTGAAGGTGCTGCGCCCGCACGTGGAGGCCCGCGTCGTGGCCGATATCGCCGCCCTGACCCTGGCCGCGCGCCTGGTGGATATTCTGGCGCCGGCCGCCCGGCGACTTGAACCCCGTGCTTTCGTGAGTACCGTCGCCCGGGCCCTGCGGCTGGAGCTCGACCTGAGGTTCGAAGCCGCCGGAGCGGACGAACTTCGCCAGGCGATGAGCCTCGATCCCTATATGACCGCGCCGGCCGTGGTCTGGGATGGGGTCGCGCGCCGGGTGCTGACTCTGGAATGGGTTGTCGGCGACGCCCTGTCGGGGGGCGCCGTGCTGGAGCGCCCGGGGCTCGACCGGCCTCGCCTGGCCGGTGATCTCATCCGGGCCTTCTTGGCCCAGGCGATGGACCACGGCGTGTTTCACGCCGATCTTCATGAAGGTAATCTGTTCGTCGATCCGCAGGGTCGGCTGGTGGCCGTGGACTTCGGCATCGTCGGACGGCTCGGATCCGACGAGCGACGCTATCTGGCCGAGATCCTTTGGGGATTTCTCAACCGGGACTACCCGCGCGTGGCCGCCGTCCACTTCGAGGCCGGCTATGTGCCGCCCGGCCATGACCGCGCCGCCTTCGCCCAGGCTCTGCGGGCGGTGGGCGAACCGATTTTCGGCCGCGCTGCCGGAGATGTGTCGATGAACCGCCTGCTGACACAACTGTTCGAAATCACCGCCCTGTTCGAGATGCGCCTGCGTCCCGAACTGGTTCTTCTCCAGAAGACCATGGTGACGGTCGAAGGGGTCGCGCGGCGCGTCGATCCGGGCCTCGACATCTGGGCGGCCGCCGAGCCGGTGGTCCGCCGCTGGATCACCCGCGAACTGTCCCCCGGCAGGCGCTTGCGCGACCTGGGCGAACAGGCTCGCGCCGTCCTCGCCCGCCTGACGGTGGACGCCGCCCCGGCCGCGCGTGCGCCTACGCAAGAAGCCGCGCGCAGCTTCGACGGCGCCAGCTTCGCCCTGGGGATCGCCGCCGCCGCGCTGGCGTTCCTGACCGCGTGGTTGGCGCGTTAAAACCCGTCAGCCCTGATCCGAGCCGCCGCCCTGGGAGCCTTTGGCGCGGTTGGACTCTTTGTCCTTTTGCTGAGCCCAGTAGGTGGCGCCGTCGTGGGGTTTGAACATGGTCCGGGGCGCGCCGGTTTTGGCCACCACGACGAAGATATTGCCCTTTGCGTCATACATCAGCTTGTCGCCATTGGACCGGTCGATGGTCTCCACATCGTGGGGTGGTTTTTCGATGAAGGCGTGGGCCTTGGTTACGTAGTCGGTCTCGCTGCCGGCGCCGAAATCGAGGCCGTTCTTGGTGAACTGATATGCGGCGTTTTCCTCTGCGGTATGTTTGCGGTTTGCCGCCCAGAGCGGTTTGCCGTCGATCTGGGGCACGGGCAGGTCGCGGGGGTCTCGACCCCCGGATCGGCTCTGATCGCTGTCGGCGGACGCGGAAGGCCCGGAGGAGCGGAGCCCATTTGAGGCGACAGCGGAAGGTTTTCCATCGCAACTAGCAAGAAATAGAACCAGAAGAGCGGTCACGCCCAGGCCGGTAGTTTGTGAAAACCTGATTGATTTCATGATGTTTCTCGATGTGTGGTGTGAAAGCGCCGGGTGGGTCCTGCTGCAAAACGCAACCTATAAACAAAAAGAAACTTTTTTGGTCCTTTGTCCAGGGGCTTTTTCGGTCTATTTGCAATTATCTTCGGATAAAGGACGTCAAGCGTGAACGACAAGCGGGTGTTGCTGATCGTCGGTGGCGGTGTGGCGGCCTACAAGGCTCTGGAACTCGTGCGCCTGCTGCGGAAGGCGGGCGTTGCCGTGCGGCCGATCCTTACCGCCGCCGGCGCGCGCTTCGTCACCCCCCTTTCGTTGTCCGCCCTGGCCGGGGACGCTGTCCGCGCCGACCTGTTCTCGCTGGGGGATGAAGCCGAGATGGACCATATCCAGCTCTCGCGTTCGGCGGATCTGGTGCTGGTGGTTCCGGCTACCGCCGATCTGATGGCCAAGGCGGCGCACGGCTTGGCCGACGACCTGGCGTCCACCACCCTGCTGGCCACCGATAAGCCCGTGATGATGGCGCCGGCGATGAATGTCCGGATGTGGCTGCATCCTGCCACCCGGCGCAATCTGGCGACCCTGAAGGGCGATGGGATCGCCTTCGTCGGTCCTGACGAAGGCGCCATGGCCTGCGGAGAATATGGACCCGGCCGAATGGCCGAGCCGGAGGCGATCTTCGAAGCGGTGATGGCGGCGCTGGGCGCGGACGCCATACCCCAGCCGCTGGCCGGGCGGCATGTTCTGGTCACAGCCGGCCCCACCGCCGAACCGATCGATCCCGTGCGGGTCCTGACCAACCGCTCCAGCGGCAAACAGGGTTATGCGATCGCCGGCGCCCTGGCGGCCCTTGGCGCGCGGGTGACCCTGGTCTCTGGGCCGACCGCGCTGGCCTCGCCGCCCGGTGTGGACCGGCTCAGCGTCGAGACCGCTCTGGAAATGGACGCGGCCTGCCGAGCCGCGCTGCCGGCCGACGCGGCGGTCTGCGTGGCGGCGGTCTCCGACTGGCGTCCTGACGCCGCATTTCCCCTCAAGCTGAAGAAAGGGTCGGGCGCGCCTCCCACGGTGTCCCTCGTGGAAAATCCCGACATCCTGGCGGGCCTCGCGGCCGCCGGTCCGTATCGGCCGGCGCTGGTGGTCGGCTTCGCCGCCGAGACCCACGACCTTGAAGAAAACGCCCGGGCCAAGCTCAAGCGCAAGGGCTGCGACTGGATCGTGGCCAATGATGTCGGCGGCGGTGGTGCTGCGGAGGGGGCGATCATGGGCGGCGATGAGAATGAGGTGCTTATCATCGACCGTCAGGGTGAAGAGCGATGGCCTCGCGCCGGCAAGGCCGAGGTGGCGAGGCAATTGGCGGCGCGGATCGCCGTCTCCCTGGCGAGTGGTGGACACATCTGATGGTCAAGATACGGATTGTTCGTCTGGAACATTCGGAGGGTTTGCCTCTGCCGGCCTATGAGACCGCGGGCGCCGCCGGAATGGACTTGCGCGCCGCGGTTGCCGAAGGCCAGCCGCTGGTCCTCTCCCCCGGCCAGCGCGCCGCCATTCCCACCGGGCTCGCCATCGCCCTGCCGCCTGGTTTCGAGGCCCAGGTGCGGCCGAGATCGGGTCTAGCGCTGAAGAACGGTATTACCGCCCTCAATTCCCCGGGCACCGTCGACGCCGACTACCGCGGTGAAATCAAGGTGATCCTGATCAACCATGGCCAGGAGGCGGTGACCATCCGCCGGGGCGATCGCATCGCCCAGGTCATCGTCGCCCCGGTCATCCAGGCCGCGTGGGATGTGGTCGAAAGCCTGGACGAAACAGCGCGGGGCTCAGGTGGCTTCGGATCCACGGGGAGGGGGGCATAAAAGGGCTTTCCGGTCGCCAAGGACCTATTTTCTCGCGTCGGCCTTCACATTGGTGCCGGCGTTCTCCAAAGCGTTGCCCGTCGCGGTTTCGGCCTTGGCGGACGCGTGTCTGGTTTTCTCCGCAGCCGTTTTAGCGTCTTCGGCGGCCGCGTCGCCGAGATGATCGGCGGCGCTGGCCGTGGATGCAGCGGCCGAGCGGATATCGCTGCCGGCCTGGGCGACGTCTGGGGTCGCCGACTTCGAACAGGCCCCGAGCGCCAGGACGCCGGTCAACAGCGTGGCCGATACTATTTGCATGGAAGTGTTTTCCGGAAACTGGGCGCCAATCGCCCCCGGGGAGTAACCCCCGGCTCGCCAATTCGATCCGCTGGATGTGGCGGCGCGTTGCCTCAGTCTCGGAACCCCAGCACGTCGATCATGTCGTAGAGCCCCGGCGGCTTGTCCGCGACCCACACCGCCGCCTCCACGGCGCCGCGCGCGAAAAGGGCGCGATCCCGGGCAGAGTGAGAGAGGGTGATGATCTCTTCCTCGGCGGCGAATACGACGCCGTGGTCCCCGACAATTCCGCCCCCCCGCATTGAAGCCATGCCGATGGCGCCCTCCGGCCGCGGGGCGGTGATCCCCACGCGCGGCGCCAGGCCGACATCGGCCAGGACATGGCCGCGGCCTCGGGCCGCCGCCTCGGCCAGCATGAGCGCCGTGCCCGAGGGCGCGTCTATCTTGCGGCGATGGTGGACTTCCAGGATCTCGATGTCCCAGATCTCCGGTCCTAGCCGCCGCGCGGCCTGTTCCACCAGGCCGGCCAAGACGTTCACGCCCACCGAATAATTCCCCGATCTGACCACGGCGACCCGCTCGGCCGCTTGCGTCACCGCATTTTCCTCGGCCGGCGAGAGGCCTGTGGCGCCGATCACCAGGGCCGGGCCGCCCCGCAGCGCGGCCTTGGCCAG
>JAYTXV010000481.1:0-11680 GCA_043742805.1 Caulobacteraceae bacterium
CCACCATACCGCCGACCTGGCCGCGGCCCAGGTGGCGGTGACACGCCAGCAGAGCGAGGCTGCCCTGGCCAACCTGGGCGGCGCCGACAAATCCGCCGACCTCTATCCCTCGGTGATGCAGGCCAGGGCAGCGGTCGATGCGGCCCAGCTCGATCTGCTGCACACCGTGATCATCGCGCCGGTCGACGGCGTGGTCACCCGGGTCGATCAGCTGCAGAAGGGCGCCTACATCAACCCTGCGCAAACGGTGTTCTATCTGCTGTCGGGCGATCCATGGGTCGAGGCGAATTTCAAGGAAAACCAGCTGGCCAAGATGAAGGTCGGCCAGCCGGCCAAGATCACCATCGACGCCCTGGGCGGGCGGGCGCTCGACGGCTATGTCGCGAGCTTCAGTCCAGGATCCGGCTCGAGCTTTTCGCCACTGCCGGCCCAGAACGCCACGGGAAACTGGGTCAAGGTGGTCCAGCGGCTGCCTGTGCGGATTGCTTTCGCCAAGGCGCCGCCCGAGGTCGTCTCCCGCGCCGGACTATCGGCCAAGATCACCGTCGATGTGCGCGCTCCGGGCCGCGCTGTAGCCGGTCGCTGAGCGATCATGACGCGGGACAAGGGATTGGCTGCTCGGCTGGCGCTTATGACCGCGCTGTCGCTCGCCGGCTGCGCAACGGTGGGGCCGACTTTCATGCCTCCGCCGCCACCGACTGCCACCGGTTACGCCGGCCCCTCGGACAGGACATCGACCCTCGCGGCCGTTACGACAGACGCCCCCGTCGCCGGCGGCTGGTGGCGCGCCCTCGGCTCGCCGGCCCTGGACGCGGTGATGGACCGGGCCCTGGCTCACAACCAGACAGTGGCGGCCTCGGTGGCGACCCTGGAAAAGGCCAGGGCGCGGATGGAACGGGAGCGGGCCACTCTGGGGCCGTCCGCGACCGCCAACACAATGTTCCAGCGTGAGCGGATCAACACCTCCGCCTTCGGTTTCGCGGGCTTTCCCAGCCCGACGATCAGCTTGTTCACTATCGGCCCGAGCGTTAGCTACGACCTGGATATCGTCGGCGGCGGGCGGCGGCGCGTGGAGTCGCTGCGGGCCGAGGCCGAGGCCGAGGGGTTTCGGGCGGACGCTGCCTATCTGGCCCTGACCGGCAATGTGGCGCTGCAGGCGGCCAGGATCGCTGCGCTTCGTTTCCAGATCGAGACCATAGAGGGCGTCGTGAAGGATGACCGCCAATCGATCGATATTCTCGGCAAGGCTGAGGCGGCGGGCGGAGACTCGCCCTCGGCCGGGCTTGGCGGCAAGCTGCAGCTCCAGCAGGATTTGGCTGTGCTACCGCCGCTCGCCCAGCAGCTGGCGATGGCGCGCCACGCCCTGGCCCTGCTGGTAGGCGAGTCGCCGGGGCAGTGGTCGCCCCCTGACTTCACGGTCGACGATTTCAGGCCGCCGGCCACGATACCGGTGGCTTTGCCGTCGGCGCTGGTCAGATCGCGCCCCGACATTCAGGCCGCCGAGGCCGACCTGCACGCCGACACCGCCGCAATCGGCGTTCAGACCGCCCGGCTATATCCGGATATCCGGCTGGTGGCAGGTTTTACCCAAGAAGGGGTGACGCCCGGTTCGCTGTTCGGTTTCGGGGCCTCGGCCTATAATTTTGGGCCTGAAATCAGCGCCCCGCTGTTCGACGGCGGCGCGATCAGGGCCGACCGCCGCGCCGCCCAGGCCCAGGCGCGCATGTCCCTGGCCCACTATCAGCAGACGGTGATCACCGCCTTCGTGCAGGTTTCCGATGTGCTCTCGGCCCTGGCCCAGGACGAGGACCGCCTGGCGACGCTCGGCCGCGCCGAAGCCACGGCCCGCGCCTCGCTCGATTCGGCCCGGGCAGCCTATGGCTTGGGCGGCGCGCCCTTGGCGGCCGTCGTCACCGCCGACCGGACCTGGCGCCGGGCGAGCCTGGCGCGGGTCGAGGCGGTCGGCCAGCGCCTTCAAGACATCATCGCCCTCTACGGGGCCACGGCGGCCGACTGGCGTAAACCCTGACAGATTTTTAGTCTATGTCAGGAAATGCCTTGCAAACTAACGGCCCCAAGAGTCTGGCGTCCCCGGAACGATGCTCATAGAAACCTCGCAACGTTCCGTCGCCGGGACGACTCAAGAAGGTCGCACCAGCGGCGCGGGAAACGAAACGGAGGGATTGGCGCCTTGCTGCCGACCGATATCAGGTCCCCGGACTATTTTCATAAGGTCGTGGATTGTCAGTGGGCCTGTCCGGCTCACACCCCGGTTCCGGAATATATCCGGCTGATCGCCGATGGCCGCTACGCGGACGCCTACATGGTCAACTGGAAGTCGAACGTCTTCCCGGGGATCCTCGGGCGGACCTGTGACCGGCCGTGCGAACCGGCCTGCCGAAGGGTGCGGGTCGAAGACGCCCCGGTGGCCATCTGCCGCCTGAAGCGGGTCGCCGCCGACAACAAAGAGGATATCCAGGATCGGTTGCCGCCGCGGCGGTCGGGGAGCAACGGCAAGCGCATCGCCTGTATCGGAGCCGGGCCCGCCTCGCTGACCGTCGCCAGGGACCTCTCGCCGCTGGGCTATGAGGTGGTTATCTTCGACGGCGACGCTAAGGCGGGCGGCATGATCCGCAGCCAGATTCCGCGTTTCCGCCTGCCAGAGACCGTGATCGACGAAGAGATCGGCTATATTACCGGCCTTGGACCGGTGATGCGCCTGGGCGAGCGGGTGGAGAGCCTCGGGTCTCTTCTGGCGCAGGATTTTGACGCTATCTTCATCGGTTCCGGGGCTCCCCGCGGACGGGATCTCGACCTTCCCGGCCGCGATGAAGCCAAGGCCCACGTCCACATCGGCATCGACTGGCTGTCGAATGTTTCGTTCGGCCACGTCGAGAAGATCGGCAAGCGGGTGATCGTGCTGGGCGGCGGCAACACCGCCATGGATTGCTGCCGGACCTCGCGCCGTCTGGGCGGCGAAGACGTCAAGGTCGTGGTGCGATCCGGATTCGAGGAAATGAAGGCGTCGCCCTGGGAAAAGGAAGACGCCATGCACGAGGACATTCCCATCCTCAATTTTCTCGTCCCCAAGGCTTTCACCCATCAAGCTGGGCGCCTGACCGGGGTGATGTTCGAGAAGGTGCGTCCGGTTGTGGATGACGCGGGCCGACGGCGGCTGGAGCCGGCCGGCGAGCCGGAGTTTCATCTGGAGTGCGACGACGTGCTTGTGGCGGTGGGCCAGGAGAACGCGTTCCCGTGGATCGAGAGGGATATCGGCCTTGAGTTCGACGGCTGGGACATGCCGGTAGTCAACCCGATCTCGTTCGCCTCAAGCCACCCCAAGGTGTTCTTCGGCGGCGATGCGGCTTTCGGGCCCAAGAACATCATCTGGGCGGTCGCCCACGGCCACGACGCTGCGATCTCGATTCACCGGTTCTGCCAGGGCGAAGACCCGGCCACGCGGCCGGACCCGGGCGTGACCCTGGTCAGCCAGAAGATGGGCATCCACGAGTGGAGCTACGACAATGATGTGTCGCTGGAGCACCGTCACATCGTGCCCCAGCGCAGTAAGAAGGACGCCCTGGCGAACATCCGCATCGAGGTTGAGCTGGGCTTCGACGCGGAGACTGGGTTCCGGGAAGCTGAACGTTGTCTCAATTGTGATATCGAGACGGTCTTCAACGAGCCGACCTGCATTGAGTGTGACGCCTGTGTTGATATCTGTCCGATGGACTGCATCACCTTTACGGAGGTCGGCGACGAGGCTGATCTGCGCGCCCGATTGACCGCGCCGGCCCTGAACCTGACCCAGGACCTCTATGTCTCCAAGCCGCTGGGGACCGGGAAAGTGATGATTAAGGACGAGGACGTCTGCCTACACTGCGGCCTGTGCGCCGAACGATGTCCAACGGGGGCCTGGGACATGCAGAAATTTCTGCTCAACATGACTCACGCGGAGGGCGCATGCAGCAACTGATCCAGCCGTCCACGGTGCTGAGGCCAGTGCGCGCCATCCAGTCGGTGAACGACTTCGTGGTCAAGTTCGCCAACGTGAACGGTTCGGGCTCCGCCAGCGCCAATGGCATGTTCGCCAAGTCGGTGTTGCGGATGGGCGTGCCGGTGGCGGCGCGAAACATCTTTCCCTCGAATATCCAGGGGCTGCCGACCTGGTACGAGGTGCGGATCTGTGAAGCCGATCATCTGGGCCGGCGCGGCGGCGTCGACCTGATGGTGGCGATGAATCCCCAGACCTGGGTCCGCGACCTGGCCGAGATCGATCCGGGAGGCTACCTCGTCTACGACTCCACCAAGCCGCTGCCGCATCAGGCCATTCGCGAAGACCTGACGCTGCTGGGACTGCCGCTGACGGCGCTGTGCAACGCCGCCTATACCGACCCCCGCCAGCGCCAGCTGTTCAAAAACGTCATCTATGTCGGCGCCTTGGGCGCCTTGCTGGGGCTCGATCCAGCCGTCGCCGACGCCCTGATCGCCGAGCAGTTCGATGGTAAGGAAAGGCTAATCCGGCCTAATCTGGAAGCTTTGGCGATGGGACGAGAAAGCGCTCAGCCATTGCTGGCGTCGGTCGGCCTGAAGGTCAGACGTTCCGATGTCGTCGGCGACCGCATCTTTATCGAGGGCAACGCCGCGGCCGGCCTGGGTGCGGTTTACGGTGGAGCCACGGTGTGCGCCTGGTATCCGATAACCCCATCGACATCGCTGGCCGAAGCGTTCGCCGGCTATTGCCAGGACTATCGGACTGATCCCGATACCGGAGAGGCGCGCTATGCGATCATCCAGGCGGAGGATGAAATCGCCTCCATCGGCATCGTCGTCGGGGCCGGCTGGAACGGGGCGAGGGCGTTCACCTGCACCTCAGGACCCGGCATTTCGCTGATGCAGGAGTTCGTCGGCTTGTCGTATTTCGCCGAGATTCCGGCGGTGATCTTCGATGTCCAGAGGGGCGGCCCCTCCACTGGAATGCCCACGCGCACCCAGCAATCCGATATCCTGGCGGCGGCCTACGCTTCGCACGGCGACACCAAACATGTGTTGCTGTTCCCGGAGGACCCTGCTGAGTGTTTTGAAATGGCCGCTCTGGCGTTCGATCTGGCCGACCGGCTTCAGACAACGGTGTTCGTGATGCTTGATCTCGACATCGGCATGAACGAATGGCTTTGCCGCCCTTTGACCTGGGACGATTCGCGCCGGCTTGATCGCGGCAAGGTCATGACCTTCGAGGCGCTGGAAGCGGGCGAGCGGTTTGGCCGCTACCGCGACGTCGACGGCGACGGCATTCCCTATCGGACTCTGCCAGGCGTGCACCCAAGCCGGGGCGCCTATTTCACCCGCGGCACGTCGCGCGATCCGGACGCTCGCTACAGCGAGGAAGGGGCTGTCTATGTCGCCAACATGGAGCGGCTGCTGACCAAGTTCGAGACCGCCAAGACGCTCGCGCCTGGGCCGGTTATCCGGCCGGCCATGCGGCGCACGTCCCAGGGCGTGATCTATTTCGGGTCCACCACCCCGGCGATGCATGAGGCTCTGGCGTCTCTTAGCGACGCGCAAATCCATATCGACGCTCTGCGCGTCCGGGCCTTTCCGTTCAGCGACGCGGTGTTCGATTTCATCGCCGCGCACGAAACGGTGTTCGTGGTCGAGCAGAATCGGGACGGTCAGCTTCGCACGCTGCTGATGGTCGAGGGAAACGTGAACCCGGCCAAGTTGATCGCGGTTCTGAATTTCGACGGCGCGCCGATCACCGCCCGGTTCATCGCCGGAGAGATCACCAGGTCGATGATGGCGCGATCGGACAACTGGGATAGCGGGGCGCCTGAGTGACCTTCATTGCCAAGCCCAGGCTGCATCATCCGCTCCTGAAGCCCAACGGCCTGGGTTTCACCCGGCGGGACTATGAGGGAAAGGTTTCCACCCTGTGCGCGGGCTGTGGTCACGACTCGATCTCAGCCGCGATCATCCAGGCCTGCTACGATCTTGACCTGCCGCCACACCGGCTGGCCAAGATGTCGGGTATAGGCTGTTCGTCCAAGACGCCCGACTATTTTCTCGGGGCTTCGCACGGGTTCAACAGCGTGCACGGCCGCATGCCGTCAGTTTTGACCGGCGCCAGTCTGGCTAACCGCGATTTGACCTATCTGGGGGTTTCCGGCGACGGCGACAGTGCCTCGATCGGTCTGGGCCAGTTCGCGCATTCGATCCGGCGCGGGGTCAACATGACGTATATCGTCGAGAACAACGGTGTCTACGGCCTGACCAAGGGGCAGTTCTCCGCCACTTCGGACAAAGGCTCCAAATCCAAGAAAGGTCTCGTCAACGCCGATGAAGCCATCGACCTCGTGGGTCTAGCGCTGCAACTGGGCGCGACGTTCGTGGGCAGAAGCTTCTCGGGCGACAAGACGCAACTCGTGCCACTTATCAAGGCGGCGATCCATCATCGCGGCGCTGCTTTCATTGACGTGATTTCCCCGTGTATTCAGTTCAATAATCACAAGGGCTCGACCAAAAGCTTCGATTTCGTGCGCGAGCACAACGCGGCGGTCAACCGTCTGGACGTGATCGAGAATGGCCAGGAAATCTTGGTCGACTATGAGCCGGGTGCGGTCGAACTGGTCACTCAGCACGACGGCTCGATCCTGAAGCTTAGTAAACTGCCCAGCGACTATGACCCCACTGACAAGATCGCCGCCTCGCTGCGCCTGCAGACCCACCAGGCCAAGGGCGAGATTCTGACCGGCCTGATCTATATCGATCCCGACGCCGAGGACTTGCATGATCATCTTTCCACCGTACGAACGCCGCTGAATTCCCTGTCCGACGCGCAGCTGATTCCAGGGGCGGCAGCCCTGGAACGGTTGAACAGGACGTTGCGGTGAGCCCCTCGGCGGCTTAGGAGAGGCTGTGAAGTCCCCCCTTTGTTTTCGTGTGCGGGTGGCCCTGAAGTGGATGATCGATGCCCGAGAGTAGCGCCGCCCTTGATATCCACGTCATTCCCGGCCTCGAGCCCGCGCCGACTCGCCACGCGCGGTTGATCGCCTGGGTCGGCGAGATCGCGGCGCTGACCAAGCCGGACCGGGTGCATTGGTGCAATGGTTCGGACGAAGAATGGGCCGCCCTGACCAGTCAGATGGTCCGTTCCGGCACATTCAAAGCCTTGAATCCCGAGAAGCGGCCCAACAGTTTCTATGCCGCCTCCGACCCCAAGGACGTGGCGCGCGTGGAAAGCCGCACCTTTATCTGCTCCGAAAATCAAGCCGATGCCGGACCCACCAACAATTGGCGCGAACCGGCGGGCATGCGGGCCGAGTTGAACCCGTTGTTCGATGGCTGTATGCGCGGGCGCACGATGTATGTGGTGCCTTTCTGCATGGGTCCGCTGGGATCGAAGATCAGCGCCCTCGGCGTCGAGATCAGCGACAGCCCGTATGTGGCGGTCTCGATGCGCATCATGACCCGCATGGGCAAGGCGGCCCTGGACCAGATGGGCGCCGACGGCTTTTTCGTACCGGCGGTCCACACGGTGGGCAAGCCCCTGGCCCCGGGAGAGGCCGACGTGGCGTGGCCGTGCAGTGAAACCAAATACATCGTCCACTATCCCGAGACCCGGGAGATCTGGTCCTATGGTTCCGGCTATGGCGGCAACGCCCTGCTGGGCAAGAAGTGCTACGCCCTGCGTATCGCTTCGGTGATGGCCCGCGATGAGGGCTGGCTAGCCGAGCACATGCTGATCCTCAAGCTGACCTCGCCCGAGGGCGCTTCCCACTATGTTGCGGCGGCGTTTCCCAGCGCCTGCGGCAAGACCAATCTGGCCATGCTGCGGCCGACCCTGGCGGGCTGGAAGGCCGAGACCGTGGGCGACGACATCTGCTGGATGCGCTTTGGCGAAGATGGCCGGCTGAGGGCCATTAATCCCGAAGCCGGCTTTTTCGGCGTCGCGCCGGGAACCGGCCACGCCACCAACCCCAATGCCATCGCCACCCTGGCGGGAAACACCATTTTCACCAACGTCGCCCTGACCGCCGACGGGGATGTGTGGTGGGAAGGTCTGACCGAGGCGCCGCCCGAGGGCTTGACCGACTGGAAGGGGCGCCCCTGGACGCCGGGCGGCGATCCGGCCGCCCATCCCAACGCCCGCTTCACCGCTCCGGCCGGCCAGTGTCCGTCAATTGCCCCCGAATGGCAGGATCCGGCCGGCGTACCGATTTCGGCGATCCTGTTCGGCGGCCGCCGCGCGAGCGCCGTGCCGCTGGTCACCGAGGCGTTCGACTGGAACCATGGCGTGTTCCTGGCCTCGAACGTGGCCTCCGAGGGCACCGCCGCGGCTGAGAATCGGGTGGGCGAACTGCGCCGCGACCCGTTCGCCATGCTGCCGTTCTGTGGCTACAACATGGGCGATTATTTCAGTCATTGGTTGAAGGTCGGCGCCGAAGCCGATCCGGCCAAGCTGCCACGCTTGTTCTTCGTCAACTGGTTCCGCAAGGATGCCAAGGGCAAATTCGTCTGGCCGGGTTTCGGCGACAACAGCCGGGTGTTGAAGTGGATCGTCCAGCGGCTCGAGGGCGAGGTCGGCGCCAGGGATACCGCCATTGGGCGGCTGCCGGAAATGGGTGACCTGGACATCGGCGGCCTAGCCTTGACGCAGGAACAACTCGACTTGCTACTGACCGTCGACGCTGAAGTCTGGCGCGAGGAGGCGGCCTTGATTCCGGCCGCCTATGAGCGGTTCGGCGAACGTCTGCCGGGGGAACTCTGGGCGCAGTACGACGCGCTCTTGGGCCGGCTCGGGTCGACGGCTAAGGCGCTCCAGGTGGCCGTGGCCTGAGCCCCGGGCGCCGGCATCATGCTTCGATGATCACCTCCAGCGTCCCCATGTCGGCGGCATGGCCGAAGGCCACTTAAGCGTCGAGGATCTGATCCAGTTTGAATTGGTGGGCGATCGGCCGCGTCCGTCCCTTGTCTTCAGGACAGCCTCGGCGGCCTTGCCGTCGGCGCCGTCGCCCTGCCTTCGCCAATGGCGGCTGCCCCCTCTAGCTTGGCTCAATTCAGGCCACCTATGCCTACATCGACGATCTCCATCGATTGCGGCGTCGCGATCCCTCCAAAGGCTTGTCAGCTCGACGCGAAAGTCGCTGAAACCCACCCCGATAGTGGCTCGAATCCGACCGACGACACCTGGCATGAACTCGTGTTGTCGATCCGTGACCTCAATGACGATGAACAACGGGAATTCATCGCGCTGATCTGGGAGGGTCGCGGCGATTTCACACTCGCCGAGTGCAAAAACGCGAAGCGGTCGGCGGGCGGTATCGGTCGGAAACACACGCCCCGCCATATCGCTGAAATACCATTAGTCGCGGCTACTTCGAGGATGGCTTTTCGCGATTTAATCACTCAATGCAGGAATATCTACACGGCTGAGACCGTGGCTCTAATGGACGATAGAGTATCTGGACCTCCTTTCGGGACGGTTTCGCATGCGTCATAGCGTGGCGCTGACGATAGTCTTGTGCGGGTGAGGGGGGGAGTTTGGTGGGAACGCAGGGGCGGTGACACGCGTTGATTGCGGACCGAGACGCTACCGGTCTGGATATCGACCACCGTCCCCGGTCCTGGGGACCACGCCGCCGAAGCGATTGGCGATGAGTTCTTAGGCTCAACCCACTGTCGATCAAGGAGTTCACCGTGAGTAAAGAAGGCATTGAAGGCGCGACCCAAAAGGGTGTCGGCGCAGTCAAGGAAGGTCTGGGCAAGGCCCTGCACGACAATAAGCTAGAGGCCGAGGGTATCGCCGATCGAGTGGCTGGCGCGGCCAAGGAAGTCGTTGGCAAGGCCAAGGACGCGGTCCACAAGGCTTCCAAGTAGCCTTCGCAGATCATCTCCGTTCAAAGGCCGTCGGCACACAACCGGCGGCCTTTGGCTGTTATACCAAGTAGGCGTGGACGATTTCGACCATCTCCTCCGCCGCTAGACGCTTAGGGCTGTCCGCGCCGGTCGCCGGGTCAATCCTACGCTGACGGACGTAATCCTCGATGACTTCAGCGATGAACCTGTCCATCGCCCCGCGACAGAGGCGGTTTGTCGGAGTATTTTCGGGCGTTCCTTTTCCTCCAGGACCGCGCGCTCGACTGCGCCGACCTGACCTTTGATCCGTTTCAGCCTGTTGAGAAGCTTCGTTCGTTCCTGAACGATCTGGGCCACCGCTATATTTATACGATTGATAATATACTCCCCTATGGTATATGCCGCCCTCAGTTTGCTGTTGCGAAGGCTGTTTCGCGGCTTGCGGGGCGCCGCAGCCGAAACTGAAAAACTCGGGGGTCCGCATGTTGAGCTTTCCAAGAAACCAAACATCACCGCTAGGTAAGCGGGGCGTGTCCACGTTGGGGCGGTTGGTCATGGCCGCACTGCTGCTGCTCGGGGCGCGAGCCGAGGCTCAGATTGCGCCAAAGCCGATGGATTCCTCGCCTCCGACCGAGACTGACCAAACCTGGGCGGTCCACGGTCAGGCCACATTCGTTGACCAAGCGACCCTGGCCTTTCACTCCCCCTACACTGGTCCCAACAGCCTGGATCCCGGATCGCGCGGACGTGAAACCGCTGATGTGACGCTGTATCTGGGTGTGCGACCCTGGGCGGGGGCCGAGATTTGGGCGAACGCCGAGGCCGATCAGGGATTTGGCCTGAGCAACACGCTCGGCGTGGCCGGGTTTCCCAGCGGCGAAGCCTACAAGGTCGGCAAATCCACCCCCTATCTCAAGATTCCACGCCTGTTCCTGCGCCAGACCATCGACCTGGGCGGCGCCCTGGAGGCGGTCGATCCTGATCTTAACCAGCTGGCCGGCGGTCGAACGACCGATCGCATTGTGGTCACTGCGGGGAAATTCGGTGTTACCGACATCTTCGACGCCAACCGGTTCGCCCATGACCCTCGGCAGGACTTCCTGAACTGGTCGATTATCGACACCGGCACGTTCGACTACGCAGCCGACGCTTGGGGCTTCAGTTATGGGGCGGCGGTGGAGTGGTATGTCGGCCGCTGGACGGCGCGAGCGGGGGTCTTCAACCTTTCGGTCGTGCCCAACAGCGAGTCGCTGGGTGAGGATTTCAGCCAGTTCCAGGCGATTGCCGAGATCGAGGAACGCCACAAACTGTGGGGACGGGATGGAAAGTTCGCGGTCACCGGCTTCGTCAGCCGAGGCCGCATGGGGCGATTTGACGATGCCTTGCGTCTGGCCCAGGTGACGCACCAACCGGCCGACATCGCGGCTGTCCGCCGATACCGGGGCCGCCCCGGGATTGGCTTCAATCTGGAGCAGGATATCACCAAGGGCCTCGGTGTGTTCGCTCACGGCGGGATCGCCGATGGCGCGGTCGAATCCTACGAGTTCAGCGATATCGATCGCACTCTGGCGGTCGGTGCGGCGCTGAAGGGCGGCCGGTGGGGGCGGGGGTCCGATACGGTCGGCCTGGCCCTGGTCGCCAACGCGATTACCGGCGTCCATCAGGCGTTTCTCAACGCCGGGGGTCTCGGCATATTAGTGGGAGACGGCAAGCTGCCCCGTCCAGGGACCGAGGGGATATTGGAGACCTACTACGACACCCCCGTCGGCAAGGTCGCGCACGTCACTCTCGACTATCAGTTCGTCGACAACCCCGCCTACAACCG
>JAYTXV010000482.1:0-6890 GCA_043742805.1 Caulobacteraceae bacterium
GATATCGGCGCCACAGCGGCCCTGGCCAAGCGCTATGGCGCATTGACCTATCTCGACGAAGTTCACGCGGTGGGCCTGTATGGACAGCGTGGCGGCGGCGTATCGGAGCGCGATGGTGTGGCCGATCAGATCGACATCATCGAGGGCACGCTAGGGAAGGCCTTCGGGGTGATGGGCGGTTACATCACCGCCGACGCAGATCTCGTCGACGCGATCCGCTCTTATGCCAACGGATTCATCTTCACGACCTCCTTGCCGCCGGCCCTGACCGCCGGGGCCGTGGCCAGCATCCGGTGGTTGAAGGAACACAATGAAGTGCGTGTCCGCCATCAGGAACGCGCAGCCGCGCTGAAGCGGCGAATGCTGGCGGCGGGCCTGCCCGTGATGCCTTCGGTCAGCCACATCGTCCCGGTGCTGGTCGGTGATCCCGTGCACTGCAAGATGATCTCCGACATGCTGCTGAGCGATCACGGTGTTTATGTGCAGCCCATCAACTATCCCACCGTGCCCCGTGGGACCGAGCGGCTGCGGTTCACACCGACACCGTTCCACACTGACGCCATGATGAGCGACTTGGTGAACGCGATGGAAGCGCTATGGGCGCGTTGCAATATTCAGCGCCTGGGCGGCTACGCGGCCTGAATTCGCCGGACCAATCTTCGTTCGGACCAGCGGCGAGGTTGATCGAAGCGTGATGGGGTCTATGTAGGCTTCCATGCCCGTCATCAATCGAGGATTCGAGTGTTGAGCTTGCCAGCAGAAGCGTCGACCGACGCCGCGGAAGATTTCTTTTCCGACAGCCTAGCCGTGTCCGACCCGGCGATCGCCATGGCGACCGGCAGGGAATTGCGCCGTCAGCAGGATCAGATCGAACTGATCGCCTCCGAGAATATCGCATCCCGGGCGGTGCTTGAGGCGCAGGGGTCAATCCTGACCAACAAATACGCCGAGGGCTATCCCGGCAAACGCTACTACGGCGGCTGTGAATTCGTCGATGAGATCGAGGTCCTGGCGATCGACCGGGCAAAGACGCTGTTCGGCGCCGCGTGGGCCAATGTACAGCCGCACTCGGGATCGCAGGCCAATCAGGCGGTTTTCATGGCGCTGATTAAGCCCGGCGATACATTCATGGGCATGGACCTGAACGCGGGCGGACACCTGACACATGGCAAGTCGGTGAACCAATCGGGCAAGTGGTTCCACCCAGTCGCCTACACCGTCCGAACCCAGGACCAGATCATCGACTACGATGGCATGGCGGAGATCGCCCGCGAATGCCGGCCTAAACTGATCATCGCCGGCGGATCGGCCTATAGCCGTACAATCGATTTCGCCCGCTTCCGCAAGGTTGCGGATGAGGTTGGGGCCTACCTGATGGTGGACATGGCCCACTTCGCCGGCCTCGTGGCTGCAGACGTGTTTCCAAGCCCTCTGCCGCACGCTCATGTGGTCACTAGCACCACCCATAAGACTTTGCGTGGCCCGCGCGGCGGGATGATTCTCTCAAACGACAAGAAACTGGGCAAGAAAATTGACGCGGCGGTTTTTCCGGGCCTTCAGGGTGGTCCCCTGATGCATGTAATCGCCGCCAAGGCTGTGGCGTTCGCCGAGGCGCTGCGACCGGAGTTCAAGATCTACGCCGCAAGTGTGATCGAAAACGCCAGAGCGCTGGCCGACGCGGTGGCCAAGGCGGGAATGAAGGTCGTGGCGGGCGGGACCGACAGCCATTTGATGGTCGTCGATCTCACCCCGAAAGATGTGACGGGCAAGGCCGCCGAAGATAGTCTGGAACGCGCCGGCATCACCTGTAGCCGCAGCACGATCCCTTTCGACCCGCGCCCACCGATGCTCAGTTCCGGAATCCGGGTCGGCACGCCCGCCGGAACCACCCGCGGCTTCGGCCCGGCCGAGTTCCGCCTTGTCGGAAAACTCATCGGCGAGGTCGTGGACGGTCTTTCGGTCAATGGCGAGGACAACAACGGCGAAGTCGAAGCCCGCGTGCGCCGTCAGGTGCTGGTTTTGACCGCGCGCTTTCCGATCTATTCTTGAACCGGGTCCGGCGGCCAGGGAGGGCTTAGATCGTTGCGTTGCCCCTTCTGCGGAGAGCTTGAAAGCCAGGTCAAGGACAGCCGCCCATCGGAAGATGGCGCCGCGATCCGGCGTCGGCGGTTGTGTCCTGAATGCGGGGGTCGCTTCACGACCTTTGAGCGCGTTCAACTGCGCGAACTCACCATACTCAAGCGATCAGGCCGCCGCGCGCCCTTCGACCGGGAAAAACTGATCCGTTCGATTTCGATCGCGACCCGAAAACGTCCGGTGGACCCGGAGCGGCTGGAGCGGATGGTCAACGCCATCGTGCGTCAACTGGAGAGCCTGGGCGAAACCGAGATCGGCTCTAATGTCGTTGGCGAGATGGTGATGAAAGCGATGAAGGCCCTCGATGACGTGGCCTACGTCCGCTACGCTTCGGTCTATCGGGACTTCCGCCAAACCGATGATTTCGCGAGATTTCTCAGCGATGAGGGCCTTAACGAAGACACCGCCGACGACGCGACCGGTCCGGACCTCGGCTCGGGTCGATCTTCTTGACCCCGCCCCGTCAGGCCCGCTCGGTGGCTAGGCTAGCCGCGGTTCAGGCGCTCTATCAGATGGACGCCACCGGAGTTGGCGTTGAAACCGTGGTCCGCGAGTTTCGTGATCATCGCTTCGGCGCTGACATGGAAGGGGAGGCGCTGGCGGAGGCCGATGAGCCGTTCTTCGGCGATCTTGCGCGCGGCGTGGTCAAGGACCAGAAGGATATCGACGTCGCGATTTCCCAACGGTTGGCGTCCGGCTGGAAACTTGGGCGTCTTGACGCGACGGTTCGGGCCATATTGCGTTGCGCGGCTTTCGAACTGCGCTACCGGCCGGAAATACCACGCGAAGTGGTGATCAATGAGTATCTCGAGATAACCAAGTCATTTTTCGACGGCGCCGAGGCTGGTTTCGTCAACGGTCTCCTTGATTCGATCTCCCGCGATGACCGAACCACCTGATGAGTTCGCCTGGATAGACCGACTCAAACCGCTGAGCCGGGGGGATCCGCGCGCGCTCGGACTTCTCGACGACGCGGCCGTGATTCCGGGACGAGAGGGTCACGAACTCGTCGTCTCGGTCGATGGCATGGTGGAGGGCGTGCACTTTCTCGTCGGCGAGGCGCCCGACGTGGTAGCCAAGCGTCTGCTTCGGACTAGCCTATCCGACCTAGCGGCCAAAACAGCTGAACCCTTCGGTTATTTTCTGCTGGCTGCTTGGCCCAATGACCGGTCCTGGGACTACCGGGATGCTTTCATTCGCGGCCTCGCGGAAGATGGCGAAAGGTTCGGTGTCGCCTTGCTTGGGGGGGATACGGTCGGCACAACTGGACCCATGACCGTCAGCGCGACGGTCATGGGTTGGTGCCCAAAGGGTCAGACCCTGCTCAGGTCCGGCGCGAGGCCAGGTGATCTGCTGATGGTCTGCGGGGTGATCGGCGACGGCTGGCTCGGCCTGGGGGCGGCGCGCGGAGAGATTGACGATCCGTCGGGATGTCTCGCGGCCCATTATCGGACACCACGCCCGTTGTTCGAGCTTCGCCCTCTGCTCCGGCGGTGGGCCCGCGCCGCGGCGGACGTCTCCGATGGCCTGGTGGCAGACGCCGGTCATTTGGCCCGCGCCAGCGGTCTGGGCCTTGAACTTGATCTGGCCTTGATGCCGGTTTCTCCCGGCGGACTGGCTTGGTGCGCCACTCGGGGTGATCAGATCGAGGCCCGGTTGACGCTGGCGACCGGGGGGGACGACTATGCGATCGTCTGCGCGGTGAATCCCGGAGATGAGGTTGATTTCAAACGCGGATCGGCGGCGCTGGGTGTTCCGGCGGCCACTGTCGGCGTTTTCGACACCGCGAGCGACGTTCGTTTGAGAGTTGGAGGCCAAGCTGCGCGGGCCGCCAAACCCGGGTGGTCCCACTAAACTCGTACGTCGGCGCGCGAGCGCACTTCGGACGATAACCAGTCGCCGCTTGCTTTGAGAGGCTCATTTTGGCAGTTAGCGTCAGAGGGGCGTCGCCTAAACCGTGCTCGCCTTGACCCGCCAAGGGAAATTCCCGATCCCGCGAGCGCCGATGTGGCGCTCGAGGATCGGCGACATAGAATTGAGACAAGGGGAGTGGTGTAGATGGGTTTGGTTTTGACGTTGGTCATAGCCGCCGGGCTGTTGGCCGTCCTTTACGGTGTCGTGCAGACAGCGGTTCTGCTGCGAGCCTCGCCTGGCAACGCCAAGATGCAGGAAATCGCCGCCGCGATTCAGGAAGGCGCGCAGGCCTATCTGCGCCGCCAATACACTACCATCGCCATGGTCGGCGCTGGTATTTTGGTGGTGATCTACTTCCTGCTCGGCTGGACCGAGGCGGTCGGCTTTCTGATCGGCGCGGTTCTCTCCGGTCTGGCGGGCTTCGCCGGAATGTTGATTTCGGTCCGGGCCAATGTCCGGACGGCCCAGGCGGCGTCGGAAAGCTTGGCCAAGGGCCTGTCTCTGGCCTTCCGCTCTGGCGCGGTTACAGGAATGCTGGTCGCGGGTTTCGCCTTGGTGGGCGTGGCCGGCTACTATGCCGTGCTTACCGGTGTCCTCGGTCTGGAAAATACCAGCCGGGAGGTGATCGACTCGCTCGTCGCTCTTGGCTTCGGCGCTTCACTGATCTCGATTTTCGCCCGTCTCGGCGGCGGTATCTTCACCAAGGGCGCCGATGTCGGCGGCGACATGGTGGGTAAGGTCGAGGCCGGCATTCCCGAAGACGACCCCCGCAACGCCGCGACGATCGCCGATAACGTCGGCGACAACGTCGGCGACTGCGCCGGCATGGCCGCCGACCTGTTCGAGACCTATGCGGTGACCACCGTGGCGACCATGGTCCTGGCGGCGATCTTCTTTAGGGGCCTGCCCGAAGTCGGCAACATGATGCTGCTGCCTCTCGCTATTTGCGGGATCTGCATTCTGACCTCGATCGCCGGCGCCTTCGCCGTTCGCCTGGGAAAGAGCGGCAATATCATGGGCGCGCTCTACCAGGGCCTGATCGTAACCGGCGGTCTGTCGATCCCGGCCGTATGGTGGGTGATCCACAATCTGGTTCCGTCCAACGGCGTGGAGGTCAGCGGTCGCAACGTTAGCGTCAACCAACTTTTCTACTGCGGTCTGGTCGGCCTCGCCGTCACAGCTCTCATAGTCGTGATCACCGAGTTTTACACCGGCACCAACTTCCGGCCCGTCAAATCCATCGCCAAGGCGTCGGTTTCCGGTCACGGCACGAACGTTATCCAAGGCCTCGCCATGTCGCTGGAGTCCACGGCGGCTCCCGCGATGGTCATCATCGTCGGCATTATCGCCACCTATCAGTTCGCCGGTTTGTTCGGGATCGCCATCGCGACCACCACCATGCTCTCCCTGGCGGGCTTCATCGTCGCCCTGGACGCTTTCGGTCCAGTTACCGACAATGCCGGCGGTATCGCCGAAATGGCGGGATTGCCGCGCGAGGTTCGGGTGTCCACCGACGCGCTGGACGCGGTGGGCAACACCACCAAGGCGGTAACCAAGGGCTACGCCATCGGTTCGGCCGGCCTCGGGGCTCTGGTTCTGTTTGCGGCCTATACGCAGGACCTGAAGTTCTTTTCCGCGAACGCCGACAAGTTCCCGTTCTTCACCGGAATGGGCGCCGTCGCTTTCGATCTATCCAACCCCTACGTGGTCGTCGGACTGCTGTTTGGCGGTCTGTTGCCCTTTCTGTTCGGCGGTATGTCGATGACCGCCGTAGGCCGGGCGGCCGAAGCCGTTGTGGAGGAGGTTCGCCGTCAGTTCCGGGAAAACCCGGGCATCATGACCTACGAGGTGAAGCCCGAATACGGCCGCGCGGTGGATATTCTGACCAAGGCCGCAATCCGGGAAATGATCGTTCCGTCGTTGCTGCCCGTCGCCTCGCCGATCCTGCTGTTCTTTGCGATCCAGGCCATCGCCGGCAAGTCCGACGCGTTTTCCGCGCTCGGCGCCATGCTGATGGGGGTCATCGTGACTGGATTGTTTGTGGCCATTTCCATGACGTCGGGCGGAGGCGCCTGGGACAACGCCAAAAAGCTGATCGAGGAAGGCCACTACGGCGGCAAGGGTTCCGAGGCGCACAAGGCTGCGGTGACCGGCGATACGGTCGGCGATCCATACAAGGATACGGCTGGTCCCGCCGTCAACCCGATGATCAAGATCACCAATATTGTAGCTCTACTGCTCCTGGCGGTTCTTTCGCACATCGCCGCCTAGACCAGCTTCGCAGTTCAGATGCAAACCGCCGCCCAGGGATGGTCCCTGGGCGGCGTATTTGTGTGGCGATTTCCCCGACTCTGGGCGCAAAGCCCGCCAGATCGCTCTCTACGGCCCTTGGCGTCCGTGGGAGTTCGGATTGACTTCCTGTTGGGGCAGTGCGCCCGCGGCGCTGATGCTGCCGAGCAATTGCTCCAGCACAGTCATCTCACGTCCCCGGGTAGGCGTTTCACGGTCGTTGAAAGCGATAATGCGACCGTCCTTGAGGGTGAAGGTGTTGACGGCGACTACCTGGTCATCGGACTTGCGAAAGGCGATGGCCACGACGTCGCGCTTGTTCACCCGAGGGTGATAAAACGCCGTGCGGCTCGAGACCTGCGAAATGTAGTACCAGGTATCCTTATCGAAGGTGGAAACCGCCGTCGGCGAGCCAAGCCGTGCCTGAACTGTGGAGCGAGTGTCTTCCCCGACCTTCACATCAGCGGGTGACTTGTCCACTGTCTGAAATCCCTGAAAGCTGCTGACCGGCGTACAGGCGCTGGAAGCCAAGAGGGTGATGAGGAGGAGTG
>JAYTXV010000483.1:0-1523 GCA_043742805.1 Caulobacteraceae bacterium
AAACGAAGAAACGCGCCGAAATTTTATGTTCGGTCCAGCGGGAGCAGCCGATGAAACTCATCATAGCGATCGTCAAGCCTTTCAAGCTCGACGAGGTCCGAGAAGCCCTTGTGGCGGCGGGCGTGGAAGGTCTGACGATATCCGAGGTCAAGGGATATGGCCGACAAAAAGGGCAAACCGAAATCTACCGGGGGGCCGAATACCAAGTGAACTTCGTGCCCAAAGTGAAGCTTGAGGCCGTTGTGGCCGACGAAACTCTTCCGGCAGCCCTGGAAGCGATCAAGACCGCCGCCGCCACGGGCAAGATCGGCGACGGCAAGATATTCGTCCTCGACGTCGAGGACGCGGTGCGCATCCGCACGGGCGAAACCGGGGCCGCGGCTCTCTAATGACAATCCACGCGACAAGGGGATAGAGAAAATGAAACCTATTGGACTTCAACGACTTGCCGGGTTCGCCCTGGCGGTCATGATCGCGGGGGCGCCGTTGGGCGCGCTCGCCCAGACCGCGGCCACCAATACAGTGGCCCCGGCCGCCGCGGCCTCGAACACCGTAGTGGCTCCGGCGGCCGCGACACCTGCGCCGGCGGCGGCGCCCGCTCCGAAGATCGATACGGGCGACACCGCCTGGATGCTGACCTCTTCGGTCCTGGTTCTGATGATGACCATCCCCGGCCTCGCCCTGTTTTACGCGGGCATGGTGCGCAAGAAGAACATTCTCGCCACGCTGGCGCAGAGTTTCGCGGCCACGGCCCTGATCACGATACTATGGATGGTGATCGGCTATTCGCTGGCGTTTACGGACGGGGGTAAGAACAACGCCTTCATAGGCGGGTTCAAATACTTCCTTCTGGCGCCGATGGGCTTGAACGCGACCAGCGCTCTCGCGCCGACCATTCCTGAGTCGGTCTACATGATGTTCCAGATGACATTCGCCATCATCACCCCGGCGCTGATCGCCGGCGCCCTGGCCGACCGGATGAAGTTCTCAGCCTTCCTGCTGCTGATGGCGGCGTGGCTTCTGCTGGTCTATTGCCCGATCGCGCATTGGGTTTGGGGTGGTGGCTGGCTCGGCGCGGCTGGCGCTCTCGACTACGCCGGCGGCACCGTCGTGCACCTGAACGCCGGCACCGCGGGCCTGGTCACGGCCCTGATGCTCGGCAAACGCAAGGGCCTCGGCACCGACAATATGGCGCCGCATAACCTCGCCTATAGCGTCATCGGCGCCTCGCTGCTGTGGGTCGGCTGGTTCGGCTTCAACGCCGGTTCGGCGGTAACCTCCAACGTCAACGCCGGCATGGCGATGGCGGCGACCCAGATCGCCGCCGCCGCCGCCGCCCTGGCCTGGATGTTCGCCGAGTGGATCATCGCCAAGAAGCCTTCGGTCCTGGGCATGGTCTCCGGCGCGGTAGCCGGGCTGGTGGCCATCACCCCGGCCTCGGGCTTCGTCAACGCCGAAGGCGCCCTGATCATCGGGCTCGCCGCCGGCGTGGTCTGCTACATCAGCGCTGTGCATGTGAAGAA
>JAYTXV010000484.1:0-5726 GCA_043742805.1 Caulobacteraceae bacterium
CTGGATCGCCATCGGCGTTTTAGACGCCGGCGAAAGCGGTGGCGCCGGCGACGATGGCGCCCAGGGAGAGGATGACCAGCGAGATGGCGCGGTCAAACACCCGGCCAAAGCCGAAAAAATTGATGTTGGACATGACAAGGGACCTTTTTTGGGTTGAACCTGCGACTTGCGCTGGCCGTCCGATCTGGACAGTGCTTAGATAACGTTAATCTGAACGTCGTCAAGATAATCTTTACGGCGTTAGGATGTAGTTTTAGGGATAGCGTCATGAGCGAAGCTGCAAGCGCCCCGACCCGAATCGCGGAAGGTCCCTGCGGCGGGCGCCCCTATCACCACGGTGATCTGTCCCGGGCCCTGGTATTGGCCGGACGGCGCATCCTGGAATCCGAGGGGCCGACGGCACTTTCCCTAAGAGCCGTGGCGCGCGAGGCGGGGGTCAGTCCGGCTGCGCCCTATCATCATTTCAAGGACAAGAGCGAGTTGCTGGACGCCGTGGCCGAAGAGGGCTGGCGGGAACTGGGCGTGGCTATCGGTAAGGGGCGCGGCGGCGCTGCCAGCCCGAAGATGGCCATGATCGAGATTGGCGTCGCCTACGTCAGCTTCGCGCGCCAGAACCCGGCGCTCTATCGACTGATGTATCAAGCCGCCTGCGACCGGAAGATGATGCCCGACCACGCCAAGGACGAAGACAGCGCCTGGCGTCACGTGGCCGAGGCCATCATCGAGGCCGGCGCCGATCCCGCTGACCAGCAGGACATGGCCCTGGCTCAGATCGCCGCCTGGTGCAACGTGCACGGCGTTGCCGAGATGGCCGGCTTCAAGGAGTTTGAGCCGCTGAAGGAAGCCCTTGGCGGCGAGGAGCCGTTCGTGCGCGCGCTGCTCAGCCACGTCGGCATTTTTGCGCGTCGTCCGAAGACACCCTTCGAATAGGATTCCGGTTTGATCGGGGCGGATTTCGTCACTCGTTTTGCCCCCTCGCCGACCGGGCGGCTACATCGAGGCCACGCGTTTTCGGCCCTGACGGCCCACGAGGCCGCGCGCCGGGCCGGGGGCCGGTTCCTCCTGCGCATCGAAGACATCGACACTGGCCGTTGCCGGCCGGAGTTCGAGGCCGCCATCCTGGACGATCTGCGATGGCTTGGCCTTTCCTGGGAACAGCCGGTGATGCGGCAGTCGGAGCGGGCGGCGACCCATGCCCGGATATTGCAAAACCTGCGAGACCGGGGCCTGCTCTACCGCTGCTTCCGCACGCGCAGGGAAATTCTCGAAGACATCGCCCGCGCGCCCCACGGCCCGGCCGAAGCCCTGGCTCCGGGTCCAATGCCCATCGAGGATGAGGCGGGAATGCTCGCGCTGGGGCTACCTTTTGCCTGGCGCCTCTCTCTGGCCGCCGCGCGGGAAGCCTTAAGCGGCTTTTCACGCCTGACGTTCCATGAAGAGGGCTCGGGCCCGGAGGGCCAATATGGCCTGATCGCCGCCGATCCCGGTCTGGTCGGCGACTTGGTCCTGGCTCGCAAGGATCTGGGCGTCAGCTACCACCTGGCCGTGGTGGCCGACGATGCCGCCCAGGACGTCACCCACGTGATCCGGGGCGAGGATCTGTTCGCCGCCGCCCACGTCCAGCGTCTGCTCCAGGCCCTGCTGGACCTGCCCACCCCGATCTATCGCCACCACCGTCTGCTGTTGCGCCCCGACGGCAAGCGCTTCGCCAAGCGCGACACCGCCGAGACCCTCGCCGACATTCGCGCCCGCGGAATCACGTCCGGGGCGCTCCGGGCCGAACTGGGTTTCTGATCCACCGAAATAAAGGACCTGTCATCCTGATATTCGTGACCTGATCGACCTGCCGCCATCGCCGCGCAATATCTTGGGCGCCCGGGCCTTCGATCCGATCACGGCGGCGAGATCGGCCTGTTTCAAGCCTTTGAATTTTTGGAAAGCGGGGCGGAAACTTGACAATATTCCTACAACATATTACATAATGCAATGTTCAGATTGGCCTCTTGCAATGTGAAACAGAGGTTGGAGGATACGTCCGCGTCCGAAGCGTCGCGCCACCGTATTTACGGTGGATCTACGGTGATCCGCCGCCCCATATCTTTGATCGGCCATATTCTGGATCGGCTTGCCTCGTCGTCAGGGCGCGCTATCATTTCCCCATGACCACAATTCCTGATGATTGGCGATCCACCGGCGTGCAGGTGATCCCCGGCGACCAGCTGGACGCGAACACCGCCCAGACGCCCGGCATGAACCGCGCCGCGGCGATCAATTTCGCGCGTGTCGGCGCCGAAAAGCTCTGGGCCGGCACGGTGCATATTCACGCCGGCGCCAAGACTGGCGCCCACCATCACGGCGACCTGGAAAGCGTGATCTATGTGGTCAAGGGCAGGGCGCGAATGCGCTGGGGCGAGGCTCTGGAGTTCACCGCCGAGGCTGGTCCGGGTGATTTCATCTATGTGCCGCCTTACGTCCCGCACCAGGAGATCAACGCCTCCGACGATGAGACCCTGGAGTGCGTACTGGTGCGCAGCGGCGGCGAGGCGGTAGTGGTGAACTTGAACATCGCGCCGGTGGAGACACCCACCGCGGTCGCCTGGGTCGATTCCATTCACAAGGCGCCGTGACTCTGGTTCAGGGTCAAGCGGCGCCTTGTTAGGGCGAGAGGCTCACTTTTCGGCGAGCAGCGAATCCACCACCGACCGGGCGTCGACGCCCGACCAGTCGGCGCCGCCGGTCAGCCGCGCCCGCTCCACGCCTTTGCGATCATAGATGATGGTGGTCGGCATGCCGTCCACGGCCGGCTTGAAGGCGTAGGCCAGGGCGTAGGTGGGTTCGGTGTAAAAGGTCAAAGGCGGGTTGCGGTCGATGAAGGCGTGGCCGGCCGGCTCATCCTCGCCCTTGCCGACGCTGATCGGAATCACCGCAACGGCCTTGCCCGCATAGCTAGACTGGAGACGGGCGAGGCTGGGAATCTCTTCCTTGCACGGCGCGCACCAGTTGGCCCACACATTGACGATGGCGACCTTGCCCTTGAACTCGGCCAGGGTGTGGGTTTTTCCGGCGGCGTCCTTGAACACCGTATCGGGGGCTGCGGCGGGCTTGTCGCTCATCACCAGCTTGGCCATGTCGCCTTTGGCCAGGGACTTCAGGTCCCCCGGCGTGTTGGAACAGCCGCCGAGCACGTATAGAAGCGCGATCATCCCCGCTGCCGCGATGGGGCGCGCCATCGAACGGTTCAGGCGTTTGAATTCAAGGATTTCACACATATGGCCGATGACTCCGTGAAGGCAGGCCACTCTCTATGGGGTGGCCGCTTTTCCGCCAAGCCCGCTGATCTAATGCGCCGCATCAACGCCTCGATCGATATTGATCGGCGACTGGCGGGTGAAGATCTGGCCGGCTCACGGGCGCACGCCGCGATGCTGGCGGATACCGGCGTCATTGGCCGCGACGACGAACAGGCCATTCAACGCGGCCTGACCCTGATCGAGGCCGAGATCGCCGAAGGATCGTTCCCGTTTCGGGAAGAGCTTGAAGACATCCACATGAACGTTGAGGCGCGCCTTACAGAACTGATCGGACCTGCCGCCGGCAGGTTGCATACCGCTCGGTCACGCAACGACCAGGTGGCGCTCGACTTCCGGCTCTGGGTTCGGGACGCGTGCAATCAGTCCGCGGCCGGGTTGCGGGATCTCCAGCGGGCGTTGACGAAGCGCGCCGAGGAAACCGCCGACGCTCTGATGCCCGGCTTCACCCATCTGCAGCCGGCCCAGCCGGTGACTTTTGGCCACCACCTGATGGCCTATGTGGAGATGTTTGGGCGCGACGCCGGCCGCTTCGAGGACGCGCGGGTCCGGATGAACGAATGCCCGCTGGGCGCGGCGGCGCTGGCCGGAACGTCGTTTCCCATTGACCGCCAGGCAACGGCCCGGGCGCTCGGTTTCGATCGGCCGACCGCCAATTCCCTGGACAGCGTCTCGTCCCGCGACTTCGCCCTGGAGGCCCTGTCGGCGGCGGCGATCTGCGCCACCCACCTGTCGCGCCTGGCCGAGGAGATCGTGATCTGGATGACGCCGGGCTTCGGGTTCATCACCCTGAGCGACGCCTTCACCACCGGCTCGTCGATCATGCCCCAGAAACGAAATCCCGACGCCGCCGAGCTGATCCGCGCCAAGGTCGGCCGCATCCTCGGCTCGCTGGTCAATCTGACCGTGGTGATGAAGGGCCTGCCGCTCGCCTATGGCAAGGACATGCAGGAAGACAAGCCGCCGACCTTCGAGGCCTTCGACGCCCTGGAGCTGTCGCTGGCGGCGATGACCGGCATGATCGACGACCTGACGCCTAATCTCGTCGCGATGGCCGCCGCCGCGGGCGCCGGTTTCTCCACGGCCACCGATCTGGCCGACTGGCTGGTGCGGCGCCTGGGGTTGCCGTTCCGCGAGGCCCACCAAATCACGGGCCGGGCCGTATCGCGCGCCGAGGCCCTGGGCGTCGATCTGGCCGATCTGCCGCTGGCGGACCTCCAGGCTCTGGAGCCTCGCGTTTCGGCGGATGTTTATCAGGTCCTGACCCCGGCGGCGTCCGTCGCCAGCCGAATGAGTCATGGCGGCACGGCGCCCGCCCAGGTGCGCGCCCAGATCACCCGTTGGAAGGAAATCCTCGCATGACCCTGAGCTTGCGCCTGCCCCCCATCCCGTGCCTCACTCTCGCCGCCGCCCTGCTGATGCTCTGCGCCTGCGGGCGGGTCGGTCCGCTCGAACAGCCGGCGCCGCTCTACGGCGCCAAGGCCAAGGCCGACTACCAGGCCAGGAAGGCCGCCGCGGCGGCCGCGGCGAAGGCTTCCAAGGACGACGATCAGCCCGAGCCCCTGGCCCCGGACACGCCCGGTCCCAACGAGGGCGGCCCCGGAATTGCGACCCTGCGCAGCCAGCCGGCCCCGGGCGCTCGCGCCCTGCCCAATGCCGCGCCGCCGGCGGGCGTCCTGCCCGATCCCTACAACCATCCGCAATGAATCATTTCGATCACAACGACGGCGCGCTCTGGTGCGAGGGGGTTTCGCTGACCGCCCTGGCGGAGGCGGTGAGCACGCCGTTGTATGTCTATTCGTCGGCGACGCTCGAACGTCACTATCGGGTGTTTCGCGAGGCGCTTGACCGGTTCCCCAGGCTCGGCGCTCCCCTGATCGCCTATGCGGTCAAGGCCAATTCCAATCTCTCGGTCCTGGCCACCCTGGGCCGGATGGGGGCCGGGGCGGACACCGTGTCGGAAGGTGAAATCCGCCGCGCCCTGGCGGCTGGTATTCCTGCCGCTCGGATCGTTTATTCCGGGGTCGGCAAGACCGCCGCGGAACTGGCTTTCGCGCTCGAGGTCGGGGTCGATCAGATCAATGTCGAATCCGAGCCCGAACTGGCTCTGCTGTCGGCCCTGGCGCGGGAACGTGGCGCCCGCCCCGGGGTGGTGATCCGGGTCAATCCCGACGTCGGCGCGGGTGGCCACGCCAAGATCTCGACCGGAACCCGTGAGAGCAAGTTCGGCGTCTCCCTGGTCGAGGCCGAGCGGCTCTACGCGCTGGCGGCCGGTGACCCGCATATCAATGCCCTGGGCGTCGGCTGTCATATCGGCAGCCAGATCACCGACATGGCGCCTCTGTCGCGGGCTTTCGGCCTGATGCGCGGCCTGGTGGAGCAACTGCGTGCGAAAGGCCTGTCGGTCGAGAGGCTCGA
>JAYTXV010000485.1:0-2373 GCA_043742805.1 Caulobacteraceae bacterium
AGGACCCGGTCATTGTGAATCGACAGCGGCACGTGACCGGCGCTGCGGACCTCCCCGAGAATGGAAACAGAATTGGCGCGGCTGTCGGTAACGGCGACCGTGACCTGGGGGTCAACGGCCTTCTTGCGCAGCGCCAGGCGAATGGTCTGGGCGGCGGCCCGGGCCGTTAGGCCGGCCACGGGTACTTCGCCCGCGAAGGGCACCGACAACAGCCCGTCGCGATCAACGACCAGGCGGGGGAAGGTCTGAGACCCGCTAGCGTCAGTCGCCGCGGGCGGCCGGCCATAGATGCCGTTCGGATCGGCCTCATAGATGGATACCGACAGGGTGTCGCCGTTCGCGATCAGGTCCACCGCCGCGGTACTGGCCGAATTGGCGAGTCCCGCCAGGGCGATGGCGGGATGGGCGGCGATTTCCTGGGTGACGCGATAGTCCAAATCCACGAGCGCGTAGTGCGACCGTGTGGCGGCGGCGGATTGAACCATTCGCGCGGACGGCCCGTCGTGGGGAAGGTCGGAACAGGCACAAGGGACCAGACCGACCATGGCAATCAATACTGGGCGCATTCGACTCCCCGTGCGTCGTTGACAGGAGTTAGTCAGCGGGAGTGACGCGCGCTAAAATCGATTACACGAAAACCAGACCGCGTCCCTCCCTAGGCCCAGGGCATGACGATGTCGAGAGCGTCAGTCGTGACGCGCACCCAACCAAGCTCAAGCCCGAGGCGTTGTTTTCGGTTGCGCGCCAGCCCATCGGAGGTGAGAACCGCTTCAGGGAATCGGATGTCGGGACCATGTGGATTTGACCAACTCGGCAGGATCGTTCGACAAGTCCCCCGGCGCGGCCCCGGACGCCCGTGGTTTCGTGTGGTCCCGCGACGCCGCGCGGCTGCCATGGCTGTTTATCGTGATGGTGGCGGCGCCCGTCGTTGCTGTCAGTCTCTACTATCTGGGGTTCGCCGCCCCAATTTATGTCTCAGAGGCGCGCTTCGTGGTGCGTTCCCGGGGACAGGCTCAACCTGCGGCGCTGGGGTCGGTGTTGCAGAGCGTCGGAGTGAACCTCGGCCAGGGTCAGACCGACGCCTACGAAGTCCACGAATACATGACCTCCCGAGATGCGGCCGGCGACCTGGTCCGCGACCATGGGCTGCGCGCCCTGCTTAACCGGCCGGAAGCCGACTGGCTGGCGGAATTCCCGCGACCGTTCGAGACCGCGAGCTTCGAGAACCTGTACCAAACTTATAAACGCTTTGTGGTGGTCGGGTATGATTCCAATACAGGCATAAGCACGCTGCGGGCCAGAGCGTTCAGGGCGTCCGACGCCCACGCGGTCGCCCTGGCTCTGCTCGACGGAGGCGAGGCGTTGGTCAATCGTCTGAACGATCGCGCCCAGGCGGACGCCGTGTCCGACGCCAATCGCCAGGTTGTCGAGGCCGAGGCCCATGGCCTTCGCGCCGAGGCCGCCCTGACCGCCTTTCGCAATCGCGAACGGCTGATCGACCCGGCCAAGTCATCGCTCGCGGGCCTGGATCTGGTGGGCAAGCTGGAAAGCGACCTGGCCACCCTACGCGCCGAACGCGCCAGCCTCTCGGCCGCAGCCCCGGAGAGCCCGCAGCTGCCGGTGCTGGATCACCGCATCCAGGCCTATTCGGGTCAAATCGAGCTCGAACGGTCAAGGGTCGCCGGCGAGGCCAACTCCCTAGCCCCGCAGATCGGCGAATATGAGCGTTTGGTCCTCGAGCGCGATTTCGCGGAGCGATCGCTGGCGGCTGCGGTCACGACCCTGGAGGCCGCCCGGATCGACGCCCGCCGCAAGCAGCTTTACCTCGAGCGGGTGGTGAGCCCGAACCTGCCTGACAAGGCTGTGGAGCCCCGCCGCTTCCTAGCCATCCTGATGACGCTGGTCTCGGCTCTGCTGGCCTATGGCACGGTCTCCCTGGTGATCGCCGGGCTGAGGGAACACCGACAGTCATGACGCTCTCGTTCACGGTGCGCTGATGCTCGCGGTCCACGGCCTAGCGAAGCACTACTTGCGTCACGGCGACCGGCGCGTGCTGTTCAGCGACCTTTCCTTCACCTTGGCGAGACGCGGCCGTCTGGCCGTGCTTGGCCGCAACGGCCAGGGAAAATCCACGCTGTTGAAAATTCTCGGTGGCGTGCTGTGGCCTACCGCAGGCAATGTGCGCTGGGACATGAGCGCGTCCTGGCCGCTCGGCTTCAACGGCGCCTTTCAGGGCGGCATGACCGGAATGGACAACATCCGCTTCATCGCGCGGATCTATGATCGCCCGGCTGCCGTCATGATCGACCGCGTGGAGCGTTTCGCCGAGTTGGGCGACGCCCTCACCATGCCGGTGAAATACTATTCGTCCGG
>JAYTXV010000486.1:0-5106 GCA_043742805.1 Caulobacteraceae bacterium
TTTCTTCCTCGACGCGGCGGACGAGGACGCGGTCGCCAAGCGGACGAAACGCCATGGATGTTTTCTCCGTAGTTTTCTAACTGGGGTTTAAGTATCTAAAGCCTCAGGCGACGACCGTTAGCAGCCACCATGCCCGAGTGCCAAAGTGGAAATAGAGCCGCCCGCTCGCACCGTCAAGGCGCGCCCGAACCCACCAGCCGGAAAATACCCCCTTCATTAAGCGAGACGGACGATGGGCACGGCCTACCAGCTTGGGGCGGGGCCGAGCTCCCGTCGCTCTTTGATCCCGCCACGGACATGCTCGATCACCGGGTGCTCTCGGACGAAGCGCTCCACCAGCTGGAATTCGAGCAGGTCTTTCCGCGCGAAAGGCAGGACCGCATCGACGCGCCCAGCACCTGGGGCCACAAGCGCCCGGCGGCGCACTAAACGTGATAGGACCCATGTCGCCGCGCGCGGGCGGCCATGCGGCGAGCGCCTTCGGCGTCAGGAGAGTTACAGATGAGCAGGGTGCTTGTTATCGGCGCCGGCGGTGTCGGTTCGGTCGCGGTTCACAAGATGGCAATGTGCCAGGAGGTATTCTCGCACATCACCCTGGCTAGCCGCCAGATCCACAAATGCGAGGCCGTCGCCGCCTCCGTCAAACATCGAACCGGCGTGACCATCGCCACGGCGGCGCTCGACGCCGACAATGTCGCGGAGACCACGGCGCTAATCGTCATCGTCAAGCCGCAGGTCGTGGTCAATCTCGCCCTGCCCTACCAAGACCTCGCCATCATGGAGGCGTGCCTCGCGGCGGGCGTGAACTACCTCGACACCGCCAACTACGAGCCTCGCGAGGAGGCCCGGTTCGCGTATCATTGGCAGTGGGCCTATCAGGAGCGCTTCAAGGCGGCCGGATTGATGGCGGTGCTCGGCTGCGGATTCGACCCCGGCGTCACATCGGTGTTCACCGGCCACGTCCGCAAGCACCTGCTGGACCGGATCGATAGCCTGGACATCCTGGACTGCAACGGCGGCGATCATGGCCTGCCGTTCGCCACCAACTTCAATCCCGAGATCAACATCCGCGAAGTCACTGCGCCCTCGCGGCACTGGGAGAACGGCGGATGGGTGGAGGGTGCAGCGCTCGCCCAAAAACAAGTCTTCGACTTCGACCAGGTCGGTCCGCGGGATATGTACCTAATGTATCATGAGGAACTCGAATCCCTGGCCAAGTTCTATCCGGAGATCAAGCGTATCCGCTTCTGGATGACGTTCGGCGAGTCCTACCTCAGGCACCTGGAGGTGCTGGGCAATGTCGGCATGACCCGGATCGATCCTGTGATGTTCGAGGGGCGGGAGATCATCCCGCTGCAGTTCCTCAAGGCGCTTCTGCCCGAGCCGTCGTCGCTGGGCGCGGTGACCCGGGGCAAGACCAACATCGGGGTCATCGCCACCGGCGAGAAGAACGGCGAACCCAAAACGGTCTACGTCCTCAACATCTGCGATCACGAGGTCGCCTATGCCGAAACGGGCAGCCAAGCCGTGAGCTACACCACCGGCGTGCCGGCCATGATCGGCGCCGCGCTGATGCTGACCGGCCAATGGCGAGGCGCGGGCGTGTTCAACATCGAGCAGCTCGATCCCGACCCGTTCATGGACAGACTGGGCCAGCATGGGCTGCCCTGGCAGGCTCGGGAACTGCCCTCCCCGCTGGCGTTCTGATCGGTCGCAGGCACATGCAAACCCAAGCAGCAGGCCCGGGCGCCTTCACGCGATTTGACCTCAGCCGCGTGCCCTCACCCTGTTTCGTGGTTGATGAGGTCGCGGTGCGGCGCAACCTGGCCGTGCTCAAGGACGTGGGCGATCGGGCCGACGCCAGGGTTCTGCTCGCGCTCAAGGCATTCTCGATGTGGGCGCTGGCCGACCTCGTGGGTGAACACCTTGACGGCGTCTGCGCGTCGGGCCTGTGGGAAGCGAGGCTGGCCCGGGAGCACTACAGGGGCGAACTGAGCACCTATTCGCCCGCTTACCGGGGCGAGGATCTGTCCGAGTTGCTGCGGCTGTCGGACACGGTGATCTTCAACTCACCCGCTCAGCTGGCGCGGTTCGGCGACGTGATCTTCGGGGCGCGCGATCGGGGCGAGGTGTTCGAGATCGGCTTGCGCCTGAACCCCGAGCACAGCCAATGCGAAGTGGCCCGATACGACCCGTGCCAGACCGGTTCGCGGCTCGGTTTTCCCGTCTCGCAACTTCGTCCGGAACATCTCGAAGGAGTCGATGGCCTGCACATCCACGCCCTGTGCGAGCAAGGCTTCGAACCGCTGCGCTGTATCTGGGACTCGCTCGAACCGAAGCTTCAAGGGGTTCTACCGCAACTCAAATGGCTCAATCTCGGCGGCGGCCATCACATCACCCGCGCCGACTACCAGCGCGAGGATCTGATCGCCCTCATTCGCCAGATTTCCGATCGCCACGGCGTGAAGGTCTATCTCGAACCTGGGGAGGCGATCGCCCTCGACGCGGGTATCCTGGTCGGCGAAATCCTCGACATCTTCGACAATTCGCTGGCCATCGCCATCACCGATATCTCAGCCACATGCCACATGCCCGATGTGATTGAGGCGCCCTATCGGCCGGCGATGCTGAACGAGAGCGCGGAAGGTGTCACGGTCCGGCTCGGGGGGCCCTCGTGCCTGGCCGGAGACATCATCGGCGACTACCGGTTCCGCCGCCCGCCCGCGCCGGGCGACCGTATCGCCTTCCTCGACCAGGCCCACTATTCGATGGTTAAGACCAATACCTTCAACGGCGTGCCGCTACCGGCGATCGCGGTCTGGAACAGCGACACCGACGCCCTGAGGCTGGTCCGGCAATTCAACTATGCGGACTTCCGCGATCGGCTGTCCTAGGCGGGAACTATCGGGCACTTCCGGCTTTGAATTGTTATGCGGTACGAAATACCCGACGAATATCTCGTAGAGCACTATCCGAACGCCCAGGAGCGAGCGGCGGATCATTGGCTGCATATCATCGCCATCGCGCTGGCCGGCCTTGGGGCGGCGTGGCTCATTGAACGGTCCCTGTCCACCAACAGGGTGGGTCTGGTTTTCGCCGCCGGCGTCTACGGCACGGCCTTGATCTGTATGCTGGTGTTTTCTGCGATCTATAATCTGGGCCGGGTATCTCCCGCCCGGCCTTTTTTACGCCGGCTGGACGAGGCGGGGATTTTCCTGATGATCGCCGGCTCCTACACGCCATTCACAACCCAGCGACTGGCCGGCCCATTGGCCTTCGACATGACCGCCCTGGTCTGGGGGATCGCCCTGGCCGGCATCGTCGCGAAACTGGCTTTCCCGAATATTCCCGAGCGTATCTGGACCGCCGTCTATGCTTTGTTCGGATGGTTGGCGGTGATCGCGTTAGGCCCCTTCAGTATGGCCCTTTCCATTGGCGTCTTGGCTCTGCTGATCGCGGGCGGCCTCATATATACAGCCGGCTCGCTGGTGTTCTTGAACCCTCGCCTACCCTTCCGGCGCGCCATCTGGCACGGATTCGTATGCGCCGGCGCGGCGCTGCATTTCGGGGCGATCGCCGGCGGCGTCGTGCTGGCTGCCTGACACACTTTAAACCAACCACGAAACGCCCGCATAATCCGCCCTTTTCCCATCGGCCTTGCCGCCGGCGCCATAGGCTGGTTCGGCCAGAAACGGACCGGTCTGGTGGAGGACGCGTTGAACGTGGGGGAGATAGAGCGTCGGTTGTCGAATGTCGGTGTTCATTCGAGCCTCCGGCCGCCCGGTCTTCGGCCCAAACACGACCCATGGGCTGATCAAGGGCCGCGACCATGATAAGCATATGGATTATGGCGGGTGGCTGGCTGATCGGGGTGATGGTGGAGGTGGCCGGCGAAGCCGCGCCCCTGCGGCACTTCTTCGCCGTCGGTCACGAAGACCGCTCCAAGGCCGAGTGGACGGCGATCGACAGCGCCATGCTGATCGGCAGAATAGCTACCCGCCCGGTCGGCGGCCTGGAGCCTGTTCACATGGTCAGCGAGCTGACGGCCAGGACCACGAAGACTCTGGCGCTCAAGGCCGGCGAAGTGCGCCCGCTGGGCTGGCGCTGGCCGCGGCGTTGGACCACGCTGGAGGTCAGGTCGGCGGACTGAGGCGCGCGCGGCCTCGTAAAGTCCGACGCCGGCTGGGAGCAGAACGGCCGGGCATCGTGCTGGAGGAAATGGGGCGAAGCTTCCAGGATGCACGAATGCCCCATAGTCTGTTCGACGGCGCGTCCCGGAGGTCCAATGAGCTATCACATATTCGAAAAAGAATCGGTGGACATGATCTGTCGCGAATATGGCGGCGATCCTCGGGTCATGGTGATCGCGCTGAACGGGGCGGTGTCGGATGAGCTGAAGGACCTATGCGAAGCGGCCAGCCGTTTTACCGCCGCGATGGCTGCCGACCAGGGCGACGAGATCAGCCGCCTGAAGGCTAGTGAAGCCCGGGCGGCGCTGGAGCTCACCGCCCGAAAATACGCAGAGCGTCGGATCCGCATGGAGCAGCTCCACGGTCTTTAGACGGCCTCGAACGGCAAGCTCAGCCTCTCGAATGACGGCCGGGGCCCTCACCCGATCGCGGTGACGGAATCGCCCGGAAAAAACACATCCTCGGCATGGTCGGCCACGTCTTGAGCCGTCCATGCGCCCTTGGGCGAAAAGCCCTTGGCCGACCGCATGCGGATCTCGCGCACCCCGCGCTGAGAGACGCCCAGCATGATTCCCGTCCGGTCGCCCGAGAGGTCGCTGCACATATAAAGCAGCGCGGGCGCTATGGCGTCGGGCAGCGACAGCGGATCGGGTTCTCGGTCGCGCATCCCCGGCAGATCGCTGGTCAGCCGGGTAAAGGCGCCCGGCGCCAAGCCCCACACCCGAATGCCGTATTTGCGGCCCTCGATCGACAGCACCCGCATGAACCCATACAGCCCCGCCTTGGCCGCCCCGTAGTTGGCCTGGCCGAAATTGCCGAACAGGCCCGAAGTCGAGCTGGTCTGGACGATCACGCCCTTGACCGCATTGTCCTTCATCCACCGCCAGATCGGCAGAGTGACGCAATAAGCGCCCTT
>JAYTXV010000487.1:0-17577 GCA_043742805.1 Caulobacteraceae bacterium
TGGGCAATCTGATGCTGCTGATCGTCGGCGGCAACGACACCACGCGAAACTCAATCAGCGGCGGCCTCTACGCTCTGAACAAGTATCCCGAGCAGTACGCCAAGCTGAAGGCTGATCGCAGCTTGATTCCCAACATGGTGCCGGAGATCATCCGCTGGCAAACGCCTCTGGCTCATATGCGCCGCAATGCTACGCGCGACGTGGAACTGGGCGGCAAACAAATCAAGGCCGGCGACAAGGTGATCATGTGGTACGTTTCCGGCAACCGCGACGAAAGCGTGATTGATCGGCCTGACGACTTCATCATCGATCGTGATCGGTCGCGCCATCATCTGTCCTTTGGCTTTGGCATCCATCGCTGTATGGGCAATCGTGTTGCGGAGATGCAGCTGCGCATCCTGTGGGAAGAGATCATGGCTCGCTTTGACCACGTCGAGGTGGTGGGCGAACCGGTGCGCGTACTGTCGAACTTCGTCCAGGGCTACGAGGACCTGCCGGTGCGGATCGCCGCCTAGGCTTCGCCGCCCATCGAGACGACGTGGGGCCTCCTTAGCCGGGTTGTGAAGCGCCTTCCGGAAATCGAGTATGGTCCTCGGGCCGATCCCTCGTAAGGTGTCGAAAGCAAGGACGGTTGGTCGGCCTGGGGAGCTTGATGAATCGCGGCGGTCCTTCACCTTTCGAGCAATCGGCGGCCATCGTCGTCGAACAGTCGATCCGCGCTAGGCTGGCCCTGAGGCAGATTGGCGCCCTGCGCCTCGGCGGAACCATCGTGTTCGTGGTGATCGCCCTGATCGTGGCGGCGTACAGCTGGACGCTGCCGCTATTCGGCGCTGCCGAACGCGGCCTGTATGACCTGCGGGTGGTGGCCACGGCGCCCTCGGTGGACCAGGATCCGCGGATCGTCATGGTGGTTTTCAACGATGACACCCTGAAAAACACCCATCGCCGCTCGCCGCTCGACCGGGCGCTGCTGGCCAAGGCGCTGACCCAGATCGACGCGCTAGGACCCAAGGCGATCGGTATCGACATCCTGATCGACGAGGCCCAGCCGGAGGATGACCAGTTGCTGACTGCCCTTCGAGGTATGAAGACCCCGACCCACCTGGCCTTCGCCAGCAACGCTACCAACTCCGATGACGAGCAGCTTTGGCAGGAAACCTATGAGCGGGAGTTCCAGGCCAAGCTGGCCGGCAGCAACAGCTCGGCCTCAAGCATCCGCGTGGTCAAGGAGGATAATGGCATCGTCCGTCGCTGGCCATCCCACAAGACGGGCGAACCGCCGCTGTTGGCGGTCAGCATGGCGCCGCCGGTTCCCGGCTTTGACCGCTACGAGGGTGGGCTTCGTTTCCGCATGGCGAAATTCGTCGATCGGCCGCTCTACGCGGAGTTCCCCATCGATCTGTTCAGCCAGCCAGTCACCGCAGCGCTGTTCAAGCGCTTTATCGCTGGCCGCTATGTGCTGGTCGGGGCCAACATCTCCGATATCGACCGGGTCGGCAACCCGGCGACGGCGCTCAATCTTGAGCGGGTTCCGGCGGGAATGAATATCCACGCCGATCTGCTCGCCCAGCTGCTGGATGGCGTGCGTCAGACCCCGATTCCGGGCTGGGTGCTGGCCTTGAGCGCCGCGACGGTGGCGCTGGGCGGCGCCCTGGGGGGCATGATCAGGATAAAGCGGTTCTGGAGCGAGGCGTTCCTGGGCGCGCAGTTGATCTTCGTGGCTGGCCTGCCGTTTGCCTGGCAGGCTCTGGGCTTCGACACCGGCCATGTTCCGCAGTTCGGCTGGGCGGTGGGCTGGCTTGTCGCCTATACGGCGACGTCGGCTGCGGCGCGGTCGGTGGGGGCTGAACAGAGGAACTACGCCCGATCGGTGTTGGGCAAATACCTGCCCCGGGACGTGGCGGCCCAGATCATTCGTGACCCCAGCAAGATGGCCCTGCAGGGCGAGCGCCGCGAAATCTACGCCCTGTTCAGCGACCTGCAGGGCTTCACAGAGATGACTCACGGACTGGAACCAGAAGTGGTGGCCAGTCTGCTCAACGCCTATCTTGATCTGCTCAGCCAGGCGGTGCTTGAGCATGGCGGCACGATCGACAAGTTCGTTGGTGACGCTGTGGTGGCGTTTTGGGGGGCGCCGATCGCCCGGCCGGACGACGGAGAGCGGGCGGTTCGGGCGGTATTATCGATGTGGGGCGTAGGGGAGGCCTTCCGCAAGACCCCGATGGGCGACCATCCGCCGCTCGGACGCACCCGCGTGGGTCTACATCGCGGTCTCGCCATCGTTGGCAATTTCGGCGGCGAGGGACGGATCAGCTATACTGCGCTGGGCGATGTGATGAACACGGCTGCTCGCCTGGAGTCAGCCAACAAACAGTTGGAAACAAGACTATTGATCAGCCGGGAAGCGCTGCCCACGTCCATGGAGGCGGACTTCCGCGTCATGGGACGTATCCGCCTGCGAGGCCGCTCGACGCCGGTGGAGGTGTTCGAAGCCGTGCCCGACTTCCCGATGGACGCCAGACAAAGTCTGAACCAAGCCTACGCAAGGTTCGATGATGGCGAACTTGCCGCGCTTGACGACATCAAGGTCTTGGCCGCGGCGTTCCCGGACGATATCGCGTTGAGCAACCTGATCCGTCGCCTCGAATCGGTGGGTCCTGGCGGAGTGTTTCAGTTAAGTTGATGAGTGTGGGGTCGTTCAAAAGCCTAACGCCGCTAAGACCACAAATTTCTAAATAAAACCCAGTGTTGCGGTATTAAAATTTCCAATATTTGGAAATATTGTCGACATATCAGAAGGGGCTACACCAAACCAGGTTCCTAGGGTTGCGCCGTACTGAGCTACAGACGTAGTTGGAATGAGAGCGTTTCCAACCATATCGGGATTATTGAAGCTTCCCAGGTCAATACCTAGCGTCGGATACTGTCCATAGATATTCCCACCTTTTACCGCGCCGCCCATCACGAAATGGTGCGAGCCCCAGGCGTGATCTGTGCCCGTACCGTTGGTGGTGAACGTGCGGCCGAAATCCGAAGCCGTGAATGTGGTTACTGAGCTGCTCAGGTCCGCTCCGCCGATGTTGGACAGCGTGGTGTCGAAATAGGCGAGGGCCTGGGCAAGTTGACCCAACAGGTCGGGCTGTCTCGAGTTCTGGCCGGTGTGGGTGTCGAACGATGGCATTCCCACGAAAAAGACCTGCCTGCGCAGTCCAAGCTGTGGCGCGGCGGCGACCAACTCAGCGACGCTCTGAAGCTGCAGAGCTAGAAGGTTTGGTTGTGTCTGGCCGGTGACCGGACTCAAATAGCTGGGCGGCGCGGGAACCGTCGTCGCGGGACCCTGGCTCACGGCCGCCGTGATGACCCCGGCGGCATTCATCGATCGCGTGACGACGGCCGCGTAGTCATTGGCGAAGGCGCTGGTCGCCGTCGTGTCCTGAACGACCGCGCCGGCTGTCGTGGCGCCCAGTGGCGAAGTAAACAGAGAGCTTCCCTGCGTGGCGGCAATGAATGTCGCCGGTTGCGCTCCGGCGTTAACTACATACTGACCGACATTTCGGCCGGCCAGGAACAACGCGCCGCCGGCTGGGGATATGGCGGTAAACAGGGAGTTGGTTCCATTCAGCCCGTAGAGCATGTCCGCCATGGCCCCGCCCCAACCGACCTGAGCGCCTTCGACCATGCCCGATTGCCAGATGGATTGCTGGTCGTTGTGAGAGAACAGGTTGCGGGGCAGCAGGGGGCTGCCGGGTAGGTATTGCGCTTTTGTGACGGGTTGGACGAGGGGGCCGATATTGGCAACCACCGCCAGTCGCCCCCTGTCAAAGAGAGATTTCAGTGGCCCCAGGAAGGGGTGCAACCCGAAGGTTCTGACCGTCGCGTTGGTGCCAGCCGGGATAGGCTGGGGGACACTCGGAACGATGGGCAGCACGCCGCCCCAGTTCTCCGGCGTGTTTATCAACGCCGTGCGGCCGGTGCTGGGCGACACCTGACCGACAGGCGTCGGCGCGGCGCCGACGGGCATCAGGCCGATAGGGTCGGAACCAGTGAAGCGAGCGCTGAAATAACGGCCCCATGAATCGGCATCCGTAGCCAAAACCGTGTTGGAACCATCGTTGCCACCATAGAGGAACACGCAAACCAGGGCTTTGTAGTCGGCGGCGGCCGCCGCGGAAACGGCGCCTGCGGCGGTCAACTGCAAGGCGAATGGCGCGCCGGCGCCAAGCACCGACAAGGCGCCGCCAATGCGCAGGAAGTGGCGGCGATCAAAGCCGCGAGGTGTCATGGGGCGCCTCATCTTTGTGCCAGATATTCGGGGGACGCGGCAGTCAGGTAAATCGCCAGCCGCGCCCGGTTGGTGAGGGCGGTGTTGATTTGCGCCCTTGTAGCGGGGGCTGCCGGTATCGCGATGGCGCTGACGGCGTTCATTAGGTGAGCCCTGAGGCCCGGAGACATCTGCCCATAAAGTAGCAGAAGGTTTACGCGGTCGGCGAGACCGCCAGCGTCTTTCGCAACGGCGACCTCCTTGACGTAGGCCGAACCTACGTCCGGGATCGCCGTCGTTCCGAAGTTAGGTCCGAGACCTTCCTGGACGGCGTCCAGCATGACATTCAGGTAGCCCGCCACCGAGACTTCATCGACAACCTGAAATTCCGGCGCCACCAGTTGCTGAGCGCCAAGTGTGGTGTTTGGTGGCGAGTAGCCAGGCCGCCAGAAGTTGAACACCGATGGCGAATTGAGCGCTGACTGCCGAAGCGCGTCGGGGGCGCTGGTGTCGCCGATCAGCCAGAATCCAGTTTTCGAGGTGGCGTTGAAGGCGCGCGCCCAGTTGGTCACTCGAACAACCGGTTCGCGCAGTTTGCCGAAGGTCGGGCTGGTGACGACCGTGGAGTCGCGGGCTTCGGGGTCGGTTAGGATCGCCTTGACAACCGCGCCCAGATTGCCCCTGACACCGTTGCCGTCGTTATTGAAAACCGCCGCCACTCTAGAGATATAGGCCGGACTAGGATTGCTGGTGACCAGCCTCTGGATCAGCTGCTTTCCAATGAACGGCCCAACATTCGGGTGATTGAAGATGGTATCCAGGGCAATCTTGAGATCGCCCGCCGGATCGGGGGTCGTCGAGGCGGGAATCGTCGTGCCGAGAAAAGTTTTGGCGGAAGTTGAATGTTCCGCTGGGTAGGCGACCATCGACCTGACCATTGCGTTCGGATCTTTTTGTTGACCATAAAAGTATGTCAGACTTCCTTGGCCTGAAGTATGCGTCGTTAACCAACTAAACCCAGTAAAAACCTTCGCCAGACCCTCAATATCACTCGTCGTGTAGGTCGGAATTGGCATGCCGGTAGCGTCAGTTTGAGTCGATCCGTCTTGATTTAATTTATACAAACCGATTGACATCAGTTGTTGAATTTCGCGTGCGTAATTTTGGTCAGGGTGCTGGCCCGTGATTGTATTTTCTTTTACGTTTGCCAGGGTGCTAAGATAGTTACCCATCATCGGGTGCAGTGTAACTTGCTCAATTAGAGTGCGATAATTGCCAAAGGCATACTTACCCAACATGTCATAGTAGGATGCAACTCCTGTCACGTCCATGTTTGGAGCCTGAAAAGAAATTACGAATATCTCTGACAACGCAAGTTTTACACGTTGTCTCAACTGGTCTGGAGCAGTTATTGATTCTTTCCAGAAGCTATCGTAGAAATCAAAAGGTTTAAGCTGTAAATTGGGGTTAATAGTATGGTATTCGGTGAGGCGGGTCTGGAGAAAACTTATGCTGGATTGAGATGCAGGCATTGCTTCTTGCTGGTCTACCCATGCGGCGACACCGGTCGATTGTACGGCGGCAATCGTGCTGTCCGTCGGGCCGAAGGTGGCCTGCGTTAGGAATCTTGCCGCATCTGTCTGCGACACCGGTGATAACGCTTTCACGCCGTTGCCGGGGCTGCCAGTGACGACCAGCGCCGTCGCCACGGGCAGCGTGGCCAAGCCAGCAATAAATAGAACGGCTCTCGATCTATTCATGAAACATGCTTCTTAGTCATAAACTACTGTGCCCATTACGAAAATAAACTGGAATTTGTAGAAAACGTGGAGTCCGATCTATATCGGGGAGCCTGTTTCCAGCCCGGCGAAACCGTCTGGGGGCATCTTGATGGATCGTCGCCGGGTTCCTGACGCGTGACCGCGAATCAGAAAGGCGTTCCGGCGTGAGGAATTACGCTGCTCCCGTTCGTCAAACCGTACCGCTGACTGAGGTTCGTCAACGACGGCTGTGTCTGTTTCGCCCGATGCCTAAGACGCCGCCGTTTGGCGCGCGCCTCATGCCAAATGAACTTGTTTTGCGCTTCTGGTGGTCCAGGAACGGCGAAAATGGCGTGCCTGACCGCTCACTGCGGCGTTTTATCCGCGAATTCGGCCCAACAGGTCGGGCTGATCTCCCGGCCGCGCGGCGACGAGGCGCCCTGCTGGACCTAGGGTTACTACCCCCGGCCCTAACATCGGAAAAGTCGTTGGCGGTGGAGTTCACCGCCCGTGAGCGGCGGTGTTGTCTGCTCGATCTCGTCGGGAACTGATATCTCGTCGTGGCCAGACTACTTCCCGGCCACCTGGGTCTGGAGCGAGTCGAGTTGATCATAGCAGCCGTTGTCGAGCAGGGTCGTGGCCAGGGCGGTGAGGTTGGCGGACTCGGCCGGTACGGTTCTCCAGCGCACCGTGGTGGCGCCCGCATCGTCGAGGTTGATAGAAAACAGATCGCCGTCGGCGTGGGTCAGGCTGTTTGGCCAAGCTATGTCCCGCGCCCCAGCGGGCCATGGCAGGACTCGGCTCACATGGGTCGAGTCCTGATAGATCGCCAATCGCCCCTCGGAAGCCGTGGTGGCGCGGGTCAGCACCGGAATCCGCCCTCGCTCCACGCAGAAATTGCGTGGATCGCTGGGTTCTCCCTGCTGCCAGGAGACAACGTCAAGGCGCCACAAAGGAGGGACCTCGATCGGAGCCGGGGTTCTGCCGTCGTCGAGAGTGAATCCTCGAACGGCCGCTATGCCCGGGCGGCTGGCGTTGGCGCGCCGGAACACGTCCTGCAGGGCGGCCTTGCTGCCCGTGGAAATCTGTCCCGCCTGCAGTGACGCAGGTCCCTTGAGGACATGCGAGCCGGCGGCGTCTAGCACCTCCAGCTGGTCCCCGATCTTCAACGAGATCAGCCGGCCCGGCGCCAGCACGGCGCCTTGCGGATAGGAAGCCGATGACGGCCCTCTGGCGTTCAAAACGACGACCTGCGCCGAGGCGGCGGACAGGCCAACGATCCACACCATCGCCGCGACAGCGGCGGTCTTGGCAGGTGATCCCATAAAATGACTCCCAAAGTTCAGCCCGCTAGCCTTCCCCCACCCCTTAGAATTCATAGCAGTACGACGATTAGGTCGACCTTGGAAGGCGGGTCCCGCTTGTCTTTTCAGACAGCGTTTCGCGTTGGGACGATTACAGGCAGATACTCGTAGCCCTTTACGAAGCTCGAAAACACCCGGCGCGGTTCGCCGACAACCTGGACGACGGGGAAACGCTTGAGAATCTCCTCCCAGATGATCTTCAACTGAAGTTCGGCCAGGCGATTGCCGACGCAGCGGTGGATGCCGAAGCCGAATGAGAGGTGCTGGCGCGGCCGCTCGCGCTCGATATTGTAGCGGTTTGGCTCCGAGATAACCTCTTCGTCGCGATTGCCCGAGACATACCACATCAGCACCTTGTCACCGGCCTTGATCAGTTTATCGCGCAGTTGGAAGTCCTGCTTGGCGGTGCGGCGCATGTAGGCCAGCGGCGTCTGCCAGCGGATGGTTTCGGAGACCATGCTGGGGATCAGAGCCGGGTTGTCGCGCAGTTTCTGATATTGATCAGGGTTCTGGTTCAGGGCCAGGACGCTGCCGGAGATCGAGTTGCGGGTGGTGTCGTTACCGCCGACGATCAGCAGGATCAGGTTCCCGAGATATTCCATCCGGTCCATGTTTCGGGTCGACTCGCCGTGGGCGAGCATCGAGATCAGGTCGTTACTGGGTGGGGCGTTGACCCGTTCGTTCCACAGATTGAGGAAATAGTCGGCGCATTCGAACAGGGCGACCCGGCGACGTTGTTCGTGCTCCTCTGGATCGTTGGTGCCCAGGATACCCGATTGCGGCGCGGCGGTGGCCACGTCCGACCAGAAGGTAAGTTTGGCGCGGTCTTCCCAGGGAAAGTCGAACAGCGTGGCCAGGGTCATGGTGGTCAGTTCGATCGAAACCTTTTCCACCCAGTTGAACTCCACGCCGATCGGCACGGTGTCGAGGATCTCGGCTGCGCGCTCGCGGATCACGGGCTCGAGCTTCATCAGATTGGCCGGACTGACAATCGGCGACACGGTCTTGCGCTGGGCGTCGTGCTTGGGTGGGTCCATGGCGATGAACATCGGCAGCGCGAAGTCTTCTTCCGGGTCGAACGCCGTGATCGCCGGTTCGGACGAAAACACCTGATGGTTGGTGTCGACGGCCATGATGTCGTTGTATTTGGTTACCGACCAATAGGCGCCGACTTCCTCATCGACCGCGTAGTGGACGGGGTCTTCGGCGCGTAGCCGTTCGAAATAGGGCCACAGGGTGTCATCGCGGAACAACTCGGGATCGAGAGGTTTGATGTCCTCGATGGGCATGGAATAGGCGCGGCTTCGCGCCGCCCTCCGGATGTCGTTGCCAGCGTCGTCCATGGTCGTTTCCTTCTCGCCGGCCAGTCTCCTGCGCGGAGTTGACGGCCGCGTCACTTTTGCCTTTTCCAGCTCCTACGGCAAGACCCTAAAGCCTGGGCGCGGCGCCGATCACGGGGTTGTTTGAAAGATAGTCCAGTCAAACCGCACCGCCATCGACGTTGTTTCGCCCGGCGATAGCACCACCATGCCGTATCCCACGCCGCCCGGCGACCTGTTGACGGCATCCAGCCTGTGACTGACCGGCTCGACGCAGACGTGGTTCCGTCCGGTGGGCGCATAGACCAACAGCCACGGCCTGGCGGAGTCGCAGGTGATGCGCACGCTGAGATCGCGGTCCGGCCAGGTGATCCGCGCGGTCCCGTTCCAGCCGGCGAACTGATGATCGACGAACGCCGTGATCGCCCGCCCGCCTCGCCAATCCCAGGCGGTGGGAAGTGGCGCGGGCGGGCCAACGGCGGACAGGTGGACACCACCGACATCGGCCTCCAGGCGGGCGCCGGGATCGAGCGGAAAATACGGGTGCAGACCCAGGCCCGCCGGCATGAGTGACCCCGAGGTGTTGGTCACCGCGACAGTGTGGACCAGAGTGTTGTTCCGCAAGGCGAAGGTCTGCTCGGCCCGATAGGCCCATGGCCAATCGCCGGCGGTGTGATCGAACACCAGCCGAGCTGTGGCCGCGTCGTGCTCGGTCACGCGCCAGGCCGCGCGCCAGCCCTGGCCGTGGATGGCGTCCTTCTCCCCGGCCATGTTTGGCGACAGGGCGATCTGGCGGCCCTCGAAGTTGAAGCGGCCGCCGGTGATGCGCCCCGCGAACGGAACCAAAGGAAAATTGCCGAGGCCCAGGGGATCGCCGGCCTCAAGCGTTTCGGGCGTTGCCGGCCTGAGGATGTCCAGACCGCGCCAGGCGAGACGCGCGACACCTCCGCCGATCCCAGGAACCAAGGTCATGACCGTGTCGCCTTGGACGAGGTCCAGCCGGTCCACCGCGATCAGCTTCCGGGCGTCAGGGTGATGACGCGCTCGGCCTGCCTATCCACCGCGGCGCGGGAGTAGAGCAGCGGCGCATACTGTCCGGCCGACCAAAGCGGGAAGAGATCGCCGTAGTGGGGGCTGGCCGGGTCGCCCGACTGGCCAGGGGTATTGATCACCACTGAATTGTCCCACGCCCCGACATCCATCACCATGCGCACCGACGCGCCGTGGGTGACGTTGAAATCGCCTGGGGAATAGGCGGCGGCCTTGGGCGTCGAGGCGCCGCCCGGGATCGGTATGGGGCCGAGCGTCATGCGGGCCCTGTCGGCGGCGCCGGCGATCGCGGTGACGGCGGGGGCCCAGGTGGCGTGGTGCAGCCGACCCCATGACCAGCTATCGACGTCGGGTCCCAGACGCGTGGACAATTCGTCCAACGCCGCCCTCAGGCTTGAAACCAAGATAGCGTCGCGGGCGGCTGTGGGATCGGGGCCGAAAGCGGCGTCCGGATGTTCCAGCGCGGTCAGAATCGCGTCCAGCGCCGGAGTTCCCATGGCCGCTCGCGCCTTCGGGGCGAGGGTATCGATCACCGCCGGTCCCAGATGCTTGACCGCCCAGACCTCGTAGATCGCGGCCGGGACGCTGCCCGTGGTCTCGTCGTGATCCCAGGCTTTCAGCCGGGCCAGGGCGTCGGCGACTTTCGGATCGTCAGAGGTCAGGTGTGCGGCGAGATCGGTCAAGCGCCGCGAGATGGCCGGATGATTGTCGGTCTGCAGCGCCATCGAGTCGGCGACGCTGACGTGGGCGTTGGCGGCCAGCACCTCGTCGATACGGTCGATGCGCGAGCGGTCGCCCCATTCGAACGACACTTTCCGCGCTTCGGCCGGATAGCCGTCCGGCAAGTTCATCTCGTTGGCCGTGGCGAACCAGCCCTTGGCCGGGTTGAGGCTGACCGGCAGTTCGTCGCCTTTCAGGAAGCCCGCCCACTCATAGCGACCGTCGCCGGGCACGGGCATCAACCCGTCCCAGTTGGGCCGCCTGGGCGTCAGCCCCGAGGCCGCCCAGCCGATGGCGCCGGTGGTGTCGGCGTAGACCAGGTTCAGGGGTGGCGCGCCCCAATGGTCGTGGGCGGCCTGAAAATCCGCCCAGGTCTTGGCGTGGGTCAGCCACGAGGCCTGGAAATAGCCCGAGGCGCCGGGCTGGTTCCACACGGTGCGCAAGGCGAAGGCCCGGCCATGGGTGGGGTCATAGTTCAGAACCGGACCATGGCGCGTGAACCGCAGTTCAACCGGCCTGGGGGCCTCGCCCTTCACATTGATGGTGTCACGGATCACGGTCATGTCCTCCCAGCCAGCGCCATAGCGATACTGATTGGGATCTGCCGGGTTCAGCGCATAGACATAGAGGTCCTCCTGATCGATCCCGAAGATCGTCAGGCCGAAGGCGGCGGTGTCGTTGTGGCCGAACGATATGCCGGGCAGGGCCGGCTCGCCGGCGCCGATCACAGACAGTCCCGGCGCGGTTAGCTGGACCAGATAGCGCAGTGACGGGGCGACAAGCTGGCGGTGAGGGTCATTGGCCAGCAGCGGCCGGCCGGTGGCGGTGCGTGACGGCGCCACTACCCAGTTGTTCGAGCCCTCCAACGCCGCGTCACGGGCGAAAACCGCCGGATCGATGGCCGCGATCTTCGTGGACGCCGGCGAGAAGGTCACCGGCTGAGTGGCCAGGATGTAGTCGTTGAGCACATCGGCGCCGACCGTGCACGGATCGAGGCCGGCGGGGATACTGGCGACATGAGCCGGCTCGAGGCGTTTGCGCAAAGTGTCGGCGGGCAGGCCCGCGGCGCAGGCAACCCTGGCCCGCGCCACTTCGGAGAGCACATTGCCGACCAGGGCGTGACTGCGGATTCGCACCACGTCCTCGGCCCTCCAGGCTTCCGGCGTGGAGCCGGTGATCGTGAACTCAAGCGGTAGGGGCTTGGCGCCGGCGCGGACCTCGGCGACGTAGGCGTTGATCCCGGCCACGAAAGCATCGACCTCAGCCATGGCGCCCGGTGCATAGGCGGCCCATTCGGCGGTCATGGGGCCGCGATACAGAAACAGTCGCGCGGCGCGATCCTGCGCGACGTAGGCGGGGCCCAGGCTGGCCGACAGCAGCCCCAGCCCGCGCTTGCGCCACAGGTCGATCTGCCACAGCCGGTCGCGCGCGGCGTTGTAGCCCTGCAGGAAGAAGGCGTCGCGCTCGCTGGCGGCGTAGATGTGGGCGATCCCCCAGTGGTCGATGACGATTTCGCCGGGAGCGCTCAGGCCGGCGACGGCCCAATGGTCGGTCGTGGCGGCGGCGGTCGCCGCGCCGGCAAGCGCCAGGGCCAAGGTCAGTGCGCGTAGTCTCATGATCCGGCGTACCTCTTCTTCACCGTCCCCCGCGACAGGGTAAGCGTGCTTTTATCGATGATCCCGCCGCCCTTTTCCGGGGACACCGGACCAGTGGGGGTGGCGATCCTGATCACCTGGGCGTGGGTCAGGCCGGCCGCATAGCGCCCGGCGCCGCGGCGGCGTTTGAAGCCAAGACCTGGATCGCCTAGACCTACCGATCGGTCGCGAGCGCGGAGAATCGCCGAATGACAACGTCCACATCCCATTGGCTGATGAAGTCCGAGCCGGTGAAATACGGATTCGACGATTTGGTCCGCGAGGGGCGAACGATGTGGGACGGGGTGCGCAACAACCAGGCGGCGCTCTATCTGAAAGCAATGAAGATCGGCGACCGGGCGTTCTTCTATCATTCCAACGAGGGCCTCGCCGTGGTTGGCGTGGCGACCGTTTCCAAGGAGGCCTTCCTTGATCCGACCGATCCCAAGGGGCGGTTCGTGGCGGTGGAGATCTCGCCGGTGCGGGCGCTGAAAAAGCCGGTCACCCTGGCCCAGATGAAGGCCGAGCCCCGACTGGCCGGCATGGCGATGTTCCGACAGTTTCGCCTGTCGGTGGCGCCGGTGACGCCGGAGGAATGGGCGACCATTCTCGAAATGGCCGGCGATGGTGGTCTCTGACGGCCAGGTGTGATCAAGGACGACACCATGCGCACACTTTTGATTTTCATCGCCGCCCTGACGCTGTTCGCTGTTCCGGCCCAGGCGGCCCCCGTACTGATGATCTCCATCGACGGTCTCCGACCCGGCGATGTGACCCAGGCCGATAGCCGGGGACTTAAGGTTCCCACCTTGCGGGCTCTGGCCGGTGAGGGGGCCTATGCCGAGGGGGTGCTCGGGGTGTTGCCGACCCTGACCTATCCCAGCCACACCACCCTGATCACCGGCGTCTGGCCCTCGCGCCATGGCATCGCCAACAACCTGACCTTCGATCCCTACGCCAGGAACCAGGGCGGCTGGTACTGGTATGCGGAGGACATCAAGGTTCCCACGCTTTGGGACGCGGCCCACGCGGCCGGTTTGAAGGTCGCCAACGTGCACTGGCCGGTCAGCGTCGGCGCGCGATCGATCGATCTCAACCTGCCCCAGCTGTGGCGCAACGGCCAGAACGACGACCGCAAGCTCAACCGGGCGCTGGCGACCGCCGGCCTGACCGAACGGTTGGAGCGAGAACTTGGGCGCTATGCCGACGGTATCGACGAGAGTGTCGAGGGCGACGAGGTCCGGGCGCGGTTCGCCACCAGGCTGATCTCCGAAGAAAAGCCCGGCTTCAGCACCGTCTATCTGACTGGCCTCGATCACGTTCAGCACCTGTTCGGACCCGATACGCCCCAGGCCCACGCGGCGCTGGAGCGGATCGACGCGGCGGTCGGAACGCTGGTGGCGGCGGCGCGCGCCGCCCAGCCGGCGCTGATCGTGGTGGTGGTCTCCGACCACGGCTTCGCCCCGGTCAGCCACGACGTCAATTTGACCGGGGCCTTCGTGAAGGCCGGGCTGATAACCCTGGACTCCACCGGTCACGAAATCACCGGCTGGGAGGCGACCCCTTGGTTCGCCGGCGGTTCGGCGCAGATCGTGTTGTCGCGGCCCGGCGACGCGGCGCTGCGCGGGCGGGTGGAAGCCCTGCTGGGTCAACTGGCGGCCGATCCGACTCTGGGCATCGATCATGTGGCGCGCGGCGAGGAGATCGCGCGGCTCGGCGGTTCGCCCGAGGCCCAATATATGGTCGCCTTCAAGATCGGTTATGAAGCGGGCAAGGACCGGTCGGCGCCCCCGGTCGGGCCGTCGCCCGTCAGGGGCATGCACGGCTATTTTCCCGCCGCTCCGGAGATGCGCTCGACCTTCATCGTCGCCGGTCCCGGAGTGAAGGCGCATGGCTCGCTGGGCGAGATCGACATGCGGGACATCGCCCCCACCGTGGCGCGGCTGCTGGGCGCCGCCCTGCCGACCGCCGATGGCAAGCCGCTGTTCTAGAACGATCATCGCGCGCCGAAGGTGGGGCGCAGCAGGCTTAGCTCTTCCTGCGGGATGACGTCGACTTCGACCTTCAGGGTCTGTTTGCCGGGCGCCAGGATGATCCCGTCGATCGGGGCGACGTCGGAATAGTCGCGGCCGGAGGCCAGGACGACGTGGTCGTCCTGGACCATGATGTTGTTGGTGGGGTCGAAGCCGATCCAGCCGCTTTCCTCGCCGCACCAGAGCGAGACCCAGGCATGGGTGGCGTCGGTCCCCGCCAGTCTGGGGCGGCCCGGGGGCGGAGTGGTGCGAAGATAGCCGCTGACATAGCGGACCGGCAGGCCCAGACCATGAAGGCCGCAGATCATGATGTGGGCGAAGTCCTGGCATACGCCGCGCCGGGCCTCGAAGGATTCGGCCGGGGCGGTGGAGACGTCTGTGGCCTCGGAATCATAGGTGAAGTCGGCCCGGATGCGGCCCATCAGGTCGCTGGCGGCGTCGAGCACCCCACGGCCCTTCCAGAAGCTTGTTCGGGCATAGTCGGTGATGGCGCCGACCAAAGGCGTGCGGACCGAGGGATAGACGAAGCTGGCGGGCCCGAGCGGGCTCAGATCGCTGGTTTCCAGGCATCGGGCGCGCACCGACTCCCAGGGCGCGCCGAAATCCAGGCGAGCCGGCGGGGTGTGAACGTCGACCAGCGCCTGAGCCTCGATCACCAGGGCCCTATGCGGGGTTTCGATCACCACGGTGTGGGTTGATTCGCCAAACGGTCCGATGCGGTCGAAACTGCTCGACGGTTCGGGTGTCACCGACAGGCTGGACTCCAGAACCGTCTGGGTGGCCGAGGAACCCGGCCTCAGCCGCAGCACGCAACGGGCGAAGGTGACCTCTGCCTCGTAGCGATATGTGGTCTTGTGTCGAACCGCATAGATCATGCCAAGCCCGCCAGCTTGATGGTCGGCACCGCGTTGGCGCCCGTCAAGAAGTAGCGGTCGGCGACGGCGGTGGAAAGGCTGAGCAACGCCGCCTCGTACCGCTCGATGCAGTCGGCGTCGACATCGGCCGCCATGGCGGTCTCGATCTCGGTGGACAGTTGGCGAAGAATTCGATTCGGCGGCTCCATCATGCCGTCGTCCACCAGGGAGGGCAGGGCGGCCAGGTGGTCGCGCAGGGCGAACACCTGGAAAGCCACCGAGCGGGTGTTGAACGCATCGAGCATCACCATGTCGCGCACCGGCGTCAGGCCCAGACCCACCAGATAGCGGGCGCGATAGGTGATCTGGCTGTCGACGAGGTCCAGCAGCAGGTCGAGATCGTCGGTGGTCGACTCGGCGTCGGCCAGGGTGCGGGTGAAGCGGCAGGTGTTGACGCCCCGTTCGATCCGCCGACCCATGTCCAGGAACCGCCAGCCGGCGGCCCGGTTCATGTTCTCCTGGGCCAGACCCGACAGCGCCGCGAGGGTTTGCAGAGAGGATTCGACCAGTTGCAAGGCGTCCGCCTCCGACCCCAGGCGGCGGGTCGGATCGGTCAGGCCGTTTTCGAGGTTGAGCAAAAGCGTCCAGAAATCGGCCGACAGGCGCTCGCGCATGCTGGCGGCGGTGCGGCGGGATCTGCGGACCAGGGTGATCACCGAGCCCTTGGCCTCCGGGTCCAGCAGCGCCGGTTTGGCTGCCTCCAGCGCCCGCGCGCCCAGGGCTTTCTCGTCCAGCGCGCCCGAGGCGATCAGCAGTTCCTCAAGCTTGGTCAAGGTCTCGCCCTCGCCGTGCAGGGCCGCCTCGGAATCCATCAGGCTGGTGCACAAGCTGCGGACCAACCGCAAGTTGGCCTCGGCGCGCTCAAGATAGCGGCCGAGCCAGAACAGGTTGTCGGCCGCCCGGCTGGGCAGGTGGCCGAGGATGCGGCGCACCTTGACCTCGTCCTGGCTGGCCATCAGGGTCACGCGTTCCACCGGCCGGTCGGTCATAACCCAGACATCGGCGGTGCGGGCGCCTTCGCCCATGGATATCGCCCGAACATCCATCTGGTCGGACGTCCGGCAGAAGCCTCCAGGCATCACGCAGAACCCGTCCGGCGTGGCGGTGGCGTAGACGCGCAGCACGAAGGGGGCGGGCTGCAGGCGGTCGTCGCGCATGACCGGCGTCGTCGACAGCCGCACCACCTCCTGGCCGACGAAGTCGCCCGGCCGATCCTCCAGCCGCGCGAAGAACTCGGCCTTTTCGGCGCGCGTCAGATCCGACATCAGTCGCGGCCTGGCGAACGGATCGCCACGCTGGGACAGGTCGGGGGACTGGTTGAAGGCTGGGGCGATGGCCAGGTCGGACCGCGACCGCACCAGGGCCTGTTCCGCCGCCTGGCCGCACCACCAGGTGGCGACATTCGGCATCTTCAGCTCCTCGCCCAGCAGGCGGCGGCAGAGCCGGGGCATGAAGCCGAGCAGGGCCTTGGATTCGAGCACCCCGGAGCCCGGCATATTGAGCACCGCGACCCCGCCCCCGCGGATGGCCTCGAGCAGGCCCGGGACGCCCAGGTGGGAGGCGCTCTTGAGCTCCAGCGGGTCGACGAAGTCGGCGTCGACGCGCCTCAGCAGCACATCGGCGCGCTTCAGGCCGGCGATGGTGCGCACATAGACCAGGCCGTCGCGCACCACGAGGTCGTCGCCCTCGACCAGCAGGAAGCCGAGATAGCGGGCCAGGTGGGCCTGTTCGAAATAGGTTTCGCTGAACGGGCCGGGCGTCAGCAGGCAGATACGCGGATCGACGCGTTCCGCAGCCGAGGCCAGGCCCTTGCGCATGGCGTCGAAGAACGGGGCCAGCCGCTCGACGTTCATGGCGTTGTAGAGGCTCGGATAGGCCCGGGAGAGCACCAGGCGGTTTTCTAACTCATAGCCGGCGCCGGACGGGGCCTGGGTGCGGTCGCCCAGCACCCACCAGCGGCCGTCCGGTCCACGGGCCAGGTCGGCGGCATAGAGCTGCAGGTGGCGGCCGCCCGGAGGGCGCACGCCGCGTAACGAGCGAATGAAGTCGGGGCTGCCGGTCAGCACTGCGGCGGGCAGGGCGCCTTCCGCCACCAGGGACCCTTCGCCATAGATGTCCTTGAGCAAGGCCTCCATCAGGGTGGCGCGCTGTTCGACGGCGGCGGCGATCTTGGCCCACTCGTTCTGTTCCAGAATCATCGGCACAGGGCTGATCGGCCAGCTGCGCTCGTTTTCCTCGCCATAGATCCGATAGGAAACGCCGGTGTCACGGATGTGCCGGGTCGCCAGGTTGAACCGGCTCTTGATCTGGCCGGCCGGGTATTCGGCCAGTTCACCCAGGAATTTCAGCCAATGATCGCGTGGCGTCAGGGTCGGGTCGAACAGTTCGTCGGGTATGCCCGCGATCGGCCGATAGCCGCGCAGCCAGCCGCTGAGCCGCTCGGCCCCGGCGGGATCGAGAGCCGCGTGCCGCTGGGCTGCGTTGACGAGGTCAGGCGACATCGGGCGCCCGTCTCATGGCGG